>DATGXD010000253.1:0-2884 GCA_035299105.1 Paludibacter sp.
GTATATCCTTTTTTCAACAACAACTCAGCCAGGTATGCGCCATCCTGTCCGGTAATCCCGGTGATTAAAGCTACTTTGTTACTCATCGTATTTCGTATTTTACAGATTAATTTTAATTTTTTGGACTATCAAGTCCTTAAACAAAAGATATAAATAATTGGTTCGAAAATAATTGATGTGATGATGTGGTAATATGCCAATGTGCCAACAGCCGATGTGATAATTATGAATTATCAATTATCAATTATCAATTATCTTAAACCGTATCCATAAAGCTCCGTTGTACTTTGTTGAACACAACGATACCTATGAAAAGCAATACAACCATAAACACGAAGCTATATCCAAGCTGATACCAGCTGAAAGTGCCTACGCCCATGGTTCCGTACTTGAATGTTTCGACAATGGAAGTCACCGGATTCAGTGCCATAATCATTTGCCTTCTGGGCGACATGGTACTGAGTGGATAAATAATAGGTGTAGCATACATCCAAAGTTGAACGATAAAAGTAAACAGGATGGTCAAATCGCGGTACTTGGTTGTCATGGATGAAATGATAATCCCGAAACCAAGAGCCAGGCCTGCCAGCATGATAATTAGCAATGGCAATAACAGGATATAGGTGTTAGGGACTATATGCACTCCGGTGGAAACAAAGAACAGGTACACGGCTATGAACATGATAAACTGGATGCCCATACGCACCAGGTTTGACGCAACGGTAGAAAGGGGCACAATCAACCGGGGGAAATACACCTTGCCAAAAATGGCCTGATTGGTTGTAAACGTAGTGGATGTTTTGTTAAGACAATCGGAAAAATACTGCCAGCATACAATACCCGCCAGATAAAACATGGGTTGCGGAAGCCCATCGGTTGGTATTTTGGCAATGCCCCCAAATACAATCATGTACATAATGGTTGTAATGGCAGGCTGTATAAAAAACCAGGCGGGTCCCAGGATTGTTTGTTTGTACTGCGTGATAATGTCGCGCTTCACGAACATGGAGAACAAGTCGCGGTACTGCCAGAGTTCCTTGAAATCGACATCGAAAAGTTTGTTCTTGGGTTTAATTACGGTTGTATATTCCATTCAATTGAAAAAATAAAGTCTCTTCCGACGAAAAGATTGTTGATTTCCTTAGGCAAAAGTATATATTTTTCATGGAATAAAAGAAGAGGCTCTGCTGTTTGTAGGCAAACATGCCGAAAAACCAGCAATATCCCCATACATTTAAACACCTATAAAAACACCGGCCATTTGTTTCCATTCCCTGCCCCGGTTAGACTTAAGCTCACTGGTATCCTGCACGTTCGACCAGTTGGTGGCATTTGGAAAGCTCACGTTTCCGACATTCAACCATGGTTCGGGTCTTCAATGGAACAAATTTAAAAAACTGCGGGGAACAGGCGTTTCAAAGCTCACAATTTCCGTGGTTACGGGGTGGTAAAATTCCAACACACGGGCATGTAGTCCAAGCCGCGACAAAGGATTGGTTTCCGAACCGTATTTTTTATCGCCGGCAATAGGATGCCCTATTCCCTGCATGTGAACCCTGATTTGGTTTTTCCGACCGGTTTCGAGCTGGAGTTCGAGCAAGGAATATTGTTCGTTCGATTTCACACAGCGGTAATGCGTAATGGCTTGTTGGCCGCCATTGTCAGTCTGGCTCGAGTGTATTTTCAGCGATTTCTCGTTTTCTGTCAGCCAGGTCACAATCGTATCTTCCTGTTTTTCCACTTGGCCTTCCACCAGTGCCACATAAATCCTCCGGGTCACAATCCGGTGCCAGTTTTCCTGCAACGTGTATTGCACCTCCTTGCTTTTGGCAAACACAATCACACCCGAAGTTTCGCGGTCGAGGCGGTGCACAATGTAAATCCGGTTTTGCGGGGAACTTTTCTTCACGTGTGTTTTCAGGATCGAGAAGGCGGTTGTTTCATCGCCCTTGCCTGTGCTCACGGTCAGCAAACCTTCTTTTTTCTCCACCACAATCAGGTGCGGGTCTTCAAAGATTATCCGCAGTTTCGGATGGCTGAGCTCGGTATTTCCGCGGCCGCTTTGCACGGTTACCAAGTCGTTGGGGTGCAGCTGCAAGTTGAATTGGGTGCAGACTTTGTTGTTGACCATTACCTGGCGGTGCGAAAGCAGCGATTTCACCGAACTGCGTTTCATGCCACCCATTTTAGACAGTAAAAAAGCCATCAATTCAGCAGTCTCCTGAACTTTCAATTTCACCTCTTTAACCGGTGGGGTGTATTTCGTTTTTTGTCTCATTTTATTTTTTATTTCTTTCTTGAAAACCAATCAACCACATGCAGTGCGGCATTTTCGCCATCTACTGCCGAAGAAGTGATACCGCCCGAATAACCCGAACCTTCGCCGGCAGGGAACAGGCCTTTGACAACCGGGTGTTCGCCCGTTTCGGGATCCCGGGGAATACGGACTGCCGACGAGGATCGCGATTCGACACCTACAACCACTGCCTTGTTTGTAAGGTATCCACGCATTTTGCGGTCGAATCTCACAAAACCTTCGCGCAAACGGGACGAAATCATTTCGGGCAACCAGAAATGGAGCGGGGATGAAATAATCCCCGGCAAGTAGGAACATGGGGGCAAATCAGCTGAAAGTTTTCCCTTCACGAAATCGACCAACCGCTGTGCAGGGGCAGCCTGGCCTAGCCCGCCATTGTTGGTATATGCCAGATGCTCCACATATTGCTGGAATTTCAATCCTGCCAGGACACCGTATTGTTGGAATTCTGCCGGGATGTCTTCGGGCCGTATTTCAACCACAATGCCTGAATTGGCATAGGGCGAATTCCGCAACGAAGCCGACATGCCGTTTACCACAATCTGGCTTGCATGGCTTGCAGCCGGG
>DATGXD010000254.1:0-11551 GCA_035299105.1 Paludibacter sp.
TTAATATCTCGAGAATTTTCTCGTACTTTGTTATGAAGTTGTTCATTATTATTTAATTGATTGGTAGTCTTTTAAATATACGGATTTTATCCGAAATGAACAACTTTTTTTATTTCTATTTGATTAATGCACTACGGGTAAAAATAATATTTTTTTCTTTTTTGAGCTAATTTTTTTAAAAATCGGGCAAATATTTTCACATATATAATAAAAAGGATATTCTTTGTTCCTCCACTCCAGGGGGAACAATAGTTTCAATATTGAAAAAACAAAATATATCCCACTCTCCACCCCCAGCCACCAATCCAAAACACCATTATTCCACATAATAGGCGGTTTTTACAACAAATTCGTACAATCCACCCGGTTATTATTTCAATTTGCAATGAATTTGAATCCAAACTTAGGATTATCGGGTATGGAAAGCGAAAAACCGGGAGGAATAATTAATTTTGCAGACCATATATACATAAAAACACTTGTCCAACCAAAATAAACAGACAACCAAATGAAATTCACAAAGATGCACGGCACCGGGAACGATTACATATACGTGAACGGATTCGTGGAAACAATCGAGGACCCGGCCGCTTTTGCCATTCGCTGGAGCGACCGCCACAAAGGAATCGGCTCCGATGGCCTGGTCATGATTTTACCTTCCGAAACCTGCGATTTCCGCATGCGCATGTTCAATGCCGATGGTTCGGAATCGGAAATGTGTGGCAATGCATCGCGCTGTATCGGCAAATTTGTATACGACAAAGGCTTGACCACCAAAACCGAAGTTACATTGGAAACTTTGGCAGGCGTTAAAATACTGAAATTGTTTACCGGCGAAGACAACCTGGTCAACAAAGTCACCGTGGACATGGGTGAACCCATCCTCCAGTCGGCACTCATCCCAACTACCTTCGACAAGCTAAACGTTATTAACGAACCTGTTGAATTCAACCCCGACATACAATATAATATTACTTGCGTTTCGATGGGCAATCCGCATGCAGTAATATTTACGCGCGAAATCGACAAACTCGACCTCCCGAAAATCGGCCCGGCCATAGAAAACTCAACCATCTTCCCACGCCGCACCAACACGGAATTCATCGAAGTGGTATCGTCCAGCCATATCCGCATGCGCGTTTGGGAGCGCGGCTCAGGCGAAACCATGGCATGTGGAACCGGAGCATGCGCAGCAGTGGTGGCCAGCATCCTGAACGGATTCACCGGCCGCAAATCGACCGTAGAACTCTTGGGTGGGAACCTCGAAATTGAATGGAACGAATCGGACAACCACGTGTATCTCACCGGCGAGGCCGTGACTGTATTCGAAGGGGAAATAAATTAGCGGGCAGCAGTAGACCCGTAATTCTCCGCAGAAGAAAAAAACACCCATTAGCCGACCAAATCCTTCGATTTTCATGCGCTCGGTTTGCACAAACCCGGCTGAAGCATACCGGAAAAGAGACCATCACAAACATTTTCCGATGAAAATGGCGGATTGCCCGGGCGAAAACAGCGAAACCGGGCATTTGGATTGACAAGGCCAATATATCAACAAAGAAGAATGCAATTATTTTCCCAGTTTAAACAACAAAGCAGGAAAACTATCGGGTTAACGTGCAACAACCCCGGCAAATCCGGCGCTGCACCCTTATAAACCAAAGAACATTTACCAACTACAGACTACAAACTACAAGACCCCAACCACACAGATTAGCAACTACAAATTATCAACTAATAAAACATGGCACAAATTAACGAGAACTTTATTAAAATCCCTGCAACCTATTTATTTTCAGAAATCGCAAAACGCGTTGCACAACATAAGGAAGAAAACCCAACCGCACCCATCATACGCATGGGAATTGGCGATGTAAGCCTTCCCCTGCCCGATGCCTCAATCGACGCCATGATCAAGGCCGCCGAAGAACAACGCCACGCCGAAACATTCCGCGGATACGGCCCCGAACAAGGCTATGCCTTCTTGCGCGAAGCCATCGTAATCAACGACTACGCAAGCCGCGGTATCAATATCGAAGAAGATGAGATTTTCGTGAGCGATGGCGCTAAAAGCGACACCGGAAACATCGGCGACATTTTCGACACCAACAACCGCGTGGCCATCACCGACCCAAGCTACCCCGTGTATGTCGACACCAATGCCATGGCAGGCCGTGCAGGCGAACCGACCGCTTCGGGCGCATGGACCAACCTCGTATACCTGTCGTGTAATGCCGAAAACAATTTCGTTCCGGCGCTGCCAACCGAAAAAGTAGACCTGGTATACCTTTGCTATCCGAACAACCCTACCGGGACAACGCTCACCAAGGAACAACTCGCCGTATGGGTAGAATACGCCCGTGCAAACAAAGCAATCCTGCTGTTCGATGCAGCTTACGAAGCCTTCATCACCGAAGAAAACGTACCTCACAGTATCTACGAAATAGAAGGGGCAAAAGATGTGGCCATCGAATTCCGCAGTTTCTCAAAAACGGCCGGCTTCACCGGAACCCGTTGCGGTTACACGGTTGTTCCGAAACAGCTGATGGGCTACACGGCCGACGGACAACCCGTTGCCATCAACAAACTGTGGAACCGCCGCCAGTGTACCAAGTTCAACGGAACTTCATATGCCATACAACGCGCAGCTGAAGCCACATACAGTCCCGAAGGAAAAATCCAGGTAAAGAACCTGATTGAATTCTACACCGAAAACGCGCGCATTATCCGCGAAGGCTTGGTAAAAGCCGGATATACCGTGTTTGGTGGGGTGAATGCGCCCTATGTTTGGGCCAAAGCACCAGACGGGCTTAGCAGTTGGGAATACTTCGACTACCTGCTAAAGGAAAAAAACATTGTAACCACACCCGGAGCCGGTTTTGGCGCCAGCGGCGAAGGCTACGTACGCTTTTCAGCATTCAGCAGCCGCGAAAACACCATCGAAGCCATGAACAGATTGCTGTAAGAAACGTTCGAAAAATACATTGCGGAACTCCCGGATGAGCCATCATCCGGGAGTTTTTTTTTCGCTTCAACAACCAACCCAACCCCTACCAACCACATCCTGGCACAATAATTTTGACGCTACAACCAAGACACCGGTCTTCAAAAGCAGATAATTCATAAACCACAATGCCTCCATTCCGAGCATCGAAACAAACAGGATTTGCTCGTTTTTGCCAACAAATAACATTTCCGACCGTGAAATTGCTTTAATTTCGCCCAGCCAAGCCTGAAAAAAGATAAATATTCAACTAAAACACCGGCTCTCCTGCTAATAACACACAAACACATTCATACCAGTAGTTTCAAACAGAAAGAATTCAACGTAAATTAATTTCAATTTGAAACCAAACGACCAGCACAAGTGTCATATTGCCAAACAAACCATTTTATTTCTATCTTTTTGGCAGCTTTTCTTGCGAGGCGCTGACATTATGATTATTTTTGCAACGTATTAGAAACATAATGACAGACAATACGAGAATTTAGCATAATAATGCTTGACAAAATATGTTTTTAAGAACACAATTCCAAAGAAAAAAAAGCAATAAAGCTTTATAATAAAAACACAATTAGTAATAAATTTCAAATTAAAAAAGTATGAAAAAAATGAAAGTTTTAGCAATCTGCGCGATTGCCATGTTATCAGTTTCAAGCGTAAAAGCACAGTTCACAACAGGAGCAGACATCGTAAGCTCTTATGTATGGCGTGGCGTACCCCAAGAAACAAGCAATGGCGGCTCACCGAACATCCAACCATATGTTTCGTACACCGCCGGGAAGCTGACCGTTGGTTCATGGGCATCAGGTAGTTTTTCAGGAAACGTAAAAGAAGTGGACTTATATGCAACCTTTGCCATTTCAAGTGCATTTGCAGTTACACTTACCGACTACTACTACAACTTCGCCACACAGCCCAACTATTTCAAATACGACGCCAGCACTGGACACGCATTCGAAGGAACACTTGCATACACTGGCTCAAAATTCAACGCAAACATTAACACAATGTTCGCAGGGGCAGACAAAAAAGCAAACGGCGACAATGCTTTTTCCACATACATTGAATTAGGATACCAGCTAACTCCAATTGCCAAAGTATTTTTAGGTGGCACAATCGGCGAAAGCCCAAATTACTATACAACAAAAGCCGGTGTTACCAATGTCGGACTGAAAGTAAGCAAATCCATCGCCATCACAGACAAATTCAGCCTACCCGTTTACGGTATTGTTGGAGCCAATCCATATGCAAAAAGCACATTCTTTGTTGCCGGCGTGACTTTGTAAGGAAAACGACATAATCCGAGCTGGCTCGATAGAGCCAGCCCATTACAACCATTCATAAAAAAAACAAAGACAATGAAAAAGATCGAAGCAATTATCCGAACCTCGAAATTTGGCGAGGTACAGCAAGCATTACGCGAAGCAGGGATTGATTTCTTTACATACGCCGACGTAACCGGCGTAGGGAACGAGATCGAAAAGGGAGACCACTCGTACAGGGGAACAGTGTACGACACAAGTTACATCCCCCGCCAGCTGCTGACTATCGTTGTGCGCGACATAAACGTGGAAAAGACCGTAGATGCCATTTTGAAGTCGGCAAAAACCGGAGAAATAGGCGATGGTAAAATATTCGTCTCTACCATCGACGAATCGTACCGAATCCGCAACGCCGAGAAAGGAGACACCTCTTTATACAACAAAGCTTAAGAATTAAATTCCATAAAAATAGGAGAAAAGGATATGAAAAAGTATTTAGCATTAATATTGTTCATGCTGGTTACAACCGCCGCATCCAGCTATATATACGCGGAAAAAGCACCCGATGCAACCGGCGCAACAACCGGCACCGCATCAGATGTGACGGCAGCCACAGCCGGACAACCCACACTCGACGAAGTTGCCGCACAGGCCGGCCACAACAAGGTAGCCATCAACTTCGTATGGGTTTTAATTACAGGATTCATAGTCATGTTCATGCAGTTTGGCTTTGCCGCAGTAGAGGGCGGCATGACCCGCGCCAAGAATGCTTCACACACCCTCGCCATGAACTTCTTGATTTACCCCTTGGGCATGATCGGATTCTTTATATGCGGATTCGCCTTTATGTTCGGAGGCGTGGGCGCATTGGGGACACTGGGCGGATACGACGGACTGAACCAGGAGCTGACCGTCAACCTGTTCGGACACTCATTCGGGCTGATCGGCACCAAAGGATTCTTCCTCAACGGCGTGTACGACGTTTCTGTCTTCGCCTTATTCCTATTCCAAATGGTATTCATGGACACAACAGCCACCATTCCTACCGGCTCTATGGCTGAGAGATGGAAATTCTCTTCATTCTTTGTCTACGGCCTTCTGGTCGGTTCTATCATCTACCCGATCTACGGAAACTGGGTATGGGGAGGTGGCTGGCTGGCACAACTTGGCAACATGTTTGGACTGGGACACGGCCATGTTGATTTCGCAGGTTCATCTGTGGTTCACTTAAGCGGCGGCGTATTGGCATTCGTTGGAGCAAAAATACTTGGACCACGCCTTGGAAAATACAACAAAAACGGTTCAGCAAACGCAATACCCGGTCACAATATCCCGCTCGCAATCCTTGGCGCCTTTGTACTTGCATTCTGTTGGTTCTCTTTCAACGCCGGATCGTCATTAGCCGGCGGCGACTTAAGAATATCAATTGTTGCAGTAAACACAATGATTGCTTCGGCAACCGGTGCATTGGCCTCAACACTGTACATGTGGTTCTTTAAGACCAAAAAGCCGGATCCAACCATGATGATAAACGGCCTGCTTGCCGGATTGGTTGCAATTACAGCACCTTGCGCTTTCGTAACTGTTGGTTCTGCTGCTTTGATTGGCTTAATTTCAGGTATTTTGGTAATTGAAGCCGCATTCTTCATTGAACTTAAACTTAAAATCGATGATCCAGTTGGCGCTGTTGCAGTACACGGTGTAAACGGTGCATTTGGCTGCATTGCCCTTGGATTATTTGCAGATGGAACATACGGCGACGGATTAAACGGTATCAAGGGCGGTGTAACCGGCTTATTCTATGGTGACGGAGGCCAGTTAGTAGCTCAAACCATTGGAGTTGCAGCAAACATCATATATATCGGCCTTATCGGATGGGCAGTGTTCAAATTGATCGATATCACTATCGGAAACCGCGTTAAACCCGAAGATGAACTAAGAGGCCTTGACATACCTGAAATGGGCATCGAAGCATACTCTGGTATCAAAATGGACAAAAACAGCGAAACTCCGCTTTCAAGATAAACAGCAAGTTACATTATCAAAGAGATTATGCGCAAGCAGGAATCTCTTTGATAATGCCTAACAACAAGACATTACACCCAATAAAAAAAACAACAATATGACTACAAAAGACAACACATTGAATTGCCATGCAAAACCATTCCCCAAATGGATCGCCTTTGTGGTATTGGCAGCAGGCATTGCAGGCGCCTTTTTTATCCCGGTCACATCCGCCGGATTCTACATATGGACAAGCCTCTGCGCCTTGTTCATTATAAAAACCCTGACCCAGGAAACCCAAAAAGAACCTGTGATTGCTCTAACCGATTCAGGGATATTATTAGACGGCAACCGGTTCTATCCATACAAGGAAATTGAAAAAGTAATGGCTTTCTCATCCAAAAGACTAAGGTTCAGGTCGATAAGTTTCAAACTATACCTGAGAAGAAGCAAGCCCGTAGAATTTTGTGTCGACAATTTAGACATCAAGCCCCAACATTTGCTTGATGCCATCAACGAGAAAATAAAATAGCATTACCCATTTCTACACGATTTCCATCATTTTTTCCACAACAAAAGATTCCTTCAAACGAATCTTAATAAAACACGGTGAAACTGCTTACAACTAATCGTGTGTTTTTAGTTTTATTGTTCAGGCAGGTTTTTTCGGGAGAAAAAGCCTGCTTTTTTTTATGCCATTTCCGCAACAACCCCCACAAAACGAAGGCGCCAAAGTCGCCAAACACACAAACACAACTCCGTATTTTTGTCATGATTTCATGAATTTATCTACATTTATGTCGCTATTTTGTCGATTTTACTACCTTTATGTCTATTTTTAAGAATTTATTTATGCATTTTGCTTTGAAATACAAACATAATGCAGTACCTTTGTACCCGAAATCAAAAGCCAGGCAAGCAACGCCAACAGCGACTTCGGCAACACAACAATATTCAAACAACAATACAAATTTTTAAAAACACCAACATGAAAAAAATTGAAGCAATTATCCGCAAATCAAAATTTGAAGATGCGAAACAGGCTCTTTACGATGCAGGCATCGAATGGTTCTCGTACTGGGACATAACCGGGCTTGGCAAATCGACCGAAGAACAATTCGTGCGCGGCCAGGCATTCCAGTCAAGCTACATACACCGCCGCATGCTCTCCATCGTGGTACGCGATGTGAATTTGGAAAAAACTGTTAATGCCATACTCGACTCGGCATGGACAGGCGAACCGGGCGACGGGAAAATATTCGTTTACGACATTGAAAACACCTACCGGATCAGGACCCGCGAATCGGGACCCGAATCTCTTTACAACAAAGAATAAACGAACAAGCAAACCTCAAACAAAAACATTTATAAGTACACAAAATGAAAAAAAGTATATTCCTAACCACATTGCTACTGACTGTCTTTGGCGCAATCGCATCCGCCCAAACCACACCAGCAACACACACACCAACTATTGACGCCGGCGACACCGCATGGATGATTGTTGCCACCGCATTTGTATTATTAATGTCTATTCCCGGCCTTGCCTTGTTTTACGGAGGTCTCGTCCGCAGGAAAAACGTACTGAACGTATTCATGCAAGTATTCATCATCGTGGCCGTTATCAGCATCGAATGGGTCGCATTCGGCTACAGCCTGTCATTCGGAAGCTCTACCGGCGCCCTGGCTCCTTATATCGGCGGCTTCGACTGGGCATTCCTCAACAACATCAACATAAGCGACTTAAGCCCATATTTCATTTCACACTCGCAAATAGGCGCCGACGGAAACCCAACCGGGACAATCCCCCACATCGTGTTTATCATGTTCCAGGGAATGTTTGCCGTGATCACCCCCGCCCTTATTATCGGAGCCTTCGCAGAACGCATCAACTTCAAAGGATTTCTGGTATTCACCATCCTCTGGTCCGTATTAATCTACAACCCCATAGCACACTGGGTTTGGTCGGGCGACGGCTGGCTGTTCAAATTGGGCGCACTCGACTTCGCCGGAGGTACCGTCGTACACATCAACGCAGGTATCGCAGCCATCGTAACCGCCATCATGCTTGGAAAACGCCGCGACTACCAAGGCCATGCAATCCCCCCACACAATATCACTTACGTGGTAATGGGCGCAGGCCTCCTCTGGGTAGGCTGGTTCGGGTTCAATGCAGGTAGCGGGCTGGCTGCGGACGGACTTGCAGGCAACGCATTAATGGTAACACACATTGCAGCAGCTGCAGCAGCCCTGACATGGGCATTGCTCGACTGGATCCTCGACAAAAGGCCAACCGTTGTAGGTATCAGCACCGGCGCAGTAGGCGGTTTAGTAGCCATCACTCCCGCCGCCGGATTCGTAGGAGTGCCGGGAGCAATAATTATCGGTATCGCCGTATCACTGTTATGCTTCGCCATGGTTGCCTACGTGAAACCGAAATTAGGATACGACGACTCGCTGGATGCCTTCGGCGTTCACGGAATGGGTGGTATCTTGGGAGCTATCCTCACCGGCGTACTGGCAACACCAGCCATCCAATCCGCCTACAGCGGCGCAGCATACGGAAACTTCCACCAACTGTGGGTTCAGCTGATTGCCATTGGTGCCACCATTGTATTCTCAGGCATTGGCACATACATCCTGTTTAAACTCACAGACCTAATTATCGGCGTACGTGCTACCGACAAACAGGAAGCTATCGGCCTCGACGAAAGCCAACACGGCGAAACAGCATACAACAACTTCGACTAAGCACGCAAGTTCAGCGCCCCAACGGCGCACACAACAAAACAGGTTGCCTCCGCAAGGCAACCTGTTTTTCATTTGCCACCCCAAAAAAAAGAAGCCACCCCTCCCGCTTAAACCCACAGCCGAAAAAGAAACACCACGCAAACCAGCAGGAACATCAAATCATTTTCACAGGACAATCATACATATTTGTATCTTTTTTCTGCATTTTGAGATTTTTATGTATCGTTTTGTTTTCATATTCGGTTTTTTTGCGTACTTTTGTACCAGCAAACAGGATTTTCCTTGCAGCCGGAAACCACACATATCCGATCCGGATATCAACCCCTGTAACACCAAGCCACAAAGCAAGCGAAGGCAAACTCGGAGTTGCCGGATTTCCCAGGCAGCAAGCCCTTACACGATTATTAGTCGTAATAAATCGTGAGTTTTTAGTTTTATTGTTTCAGGACAGGCTACTTCGTGAGAAATAGTCTGTCATTTTTCCACAAACAATTAAAAAAGCTGAATTTATCAAAACATTGCCTATAAATCCTTTATTGCCTTTGATACATATGTGAAAACAGCAGCGAAAGCACAAAACCAAGCAAAAGGCAATTCGATATTTTGTATCAAATTATTACTATTTACAGTCATTACATTTGTATTTGTCACATTTTATGCGACATTTGCAATAAATTAAAACAAGACTTCAATATTTCAAACTATTTACAGTAATCATAGCAAAAAAACTGTCATTTTCATTATTTTTGCAATGTTTTTCTGGCATTACGAAAGAAATCTTTCAGGTTTTATAAAAAATCGATAAAATAACCCTCAAAAAAATAATTATGTCATCATTAAGATTCAAAGCAGTAGAAGAAGCTTTCAAGAAAAAAGCATTGTGTGTATCTGCACCGGAAAAATTCACTTCGGATTACTACGGCAAATACGTGTTCAACAGCGCCGCCATGGCGAAATACCTGTCGAAAGACACGTTGAAAGCATTGAAAAACGTTATTGAGAAAGATGCAACCCTTGACCTTGCACTTGCCAGCCACATTGCTGCCGGCATGAAATTATGGGCTACCGAATTGGGAGCAACCCATTACACGCACTGGTTCCAACCGCTGACCGACACTACCGCAGAAAAACACGATTCATTTATCGACTATGTAGGCGCCCCAGGCGAAAGCATCATCGAAGATTTCTCAGGAAAACTGCTTGTTCAACAAGAACCCGATGCATCATCGTTCCCAAGTGGGGGTATCCGCAGCACATTCGAAGCACGCGGCTATACAGCCTGGGATCCTTCATCACCTGCATTCATTGTTGATGACACATTGGTTATCCCCACCATTTTCTTCTCATACACCGGCGAAGCCCTCGACTTGAAGGCACCGCTGAAAAAAGCCCTTGCAAACGTCGACAAAGCAGCCGTGGCAGTGTGCCAGCTGTTCGACCCCAACGTGAAAAAAGTTCGCGCATTCCTGGGCTGGGAACAAGAATACTTCCTGATTGACGAAGGCTTGTACGCAACACGCCCCGACCTCGTACTTACCGGCCGCACATTGCTTGGACACGAATCGGCTAAAAACCAACAGCTGGAAGACCACTATTTCGGTTCAGTGCCTTCGCGCGTGGCCGCTTATATGAAAGACATTGAATTTGAAGCATACAAATACGGTATTCCCGCTAAAACGCGCCACAACGAGGTAGCGCCCAACCAGTTCGAGCTTGCTCCTATCTTCGGCGAATGCAACTTGGCTGTTGACCAAAACCTGTTAATGATGTCAATCATGAAAAAGGTAGCACGCCGCCACGGTTTCCGCCTGTTGATTCACGAAAAACCATTCGCAGGTATCAACGGTTCGGGAAAACACAACAACTGGTCACTCGGAACCGATACCGGCGTAATCCTGTACGCCCCAGGTAAAACTGCCGAAGAAAACCTCCAGTTCATTACTTTCGTTGCCACAACGTTGAAAGCCGTACACAAGCACAATGCATTGCTGAAAGCATCTATCATGACTGCCCAGAACGCACACCGCCTGGGTGCAAACGAAGCTCCTCCTGCAATCATCTCGGCATTCCTTGGCTCGCAATTGTCTGAAATCCTGAACAAAATCGAAAACAGCACAAGCGAAGAAGCCATCATTATCGACGACAAAAAGAAACTGAAACTGGACATACCTCATATCCCTGAAGTATTCCTTGACAATACAGACCGTAACCGTACTTCGCCATTCGCATTTACCGGCAACCGTTTCGAGTTCCGTGCGGTAGGTTCTTCGGCAAACTGTTCATCGGCCATGACAGCCCTGAACTCGGCCGTTGCCGAATCGTTAATCGAATTCAAAGCCAAAGTGGATGCTAAAATGGCTGCCGGCGAATCAAAAGAAAAAGCTATCTTTGACGTGGTGAAAGAATTCATCAAAGAATCGAAAGCAATCCGCTTCGATGGCAACGGTTACAGCGATGAATGGAAGGCCGAAGCTGCAAAACGTGGTCTCGACTGCGAAACAAGAGCACCGGTAATCTACAATGCCTACAC
>DATGXD010000255.1:0-3568 GCA_035299105.1 Paludibacter sp.
CGTCCAAATTATCTGTGTCGTGACCGAAGGTTGTTTCTGCACCAACCGACTTACGAATGTGTTGCGGCTCCACAGGCCTGTGGTCAATTCCCCTCGCATTCTGGTAATAAAAATGCCCTGCCTTGCCAAAATTAGCGACCAATCCTTCAATGGACCATTGCTTCAAATCAGCACCGGTGTTGATACCAAGTTGATGCATACGCTTTGCGGTGACCTTGCCAACACCATAGAATTTTTCAATTTCCAATTTTTCAACAAATTGTGCAGCAGTTTCCGGAGTGACGACGTAAATTCCGTTGGGTTTATTGAAATCAGACGCTATTTTTGCCAGGAACTTATTGAATGAAACACCTGCTGAAGCCGTAAGACTTAGTTTTTCGAAAATTTTCTGTTTTATTTCCAGTGCGATATGCGTGGCTGAAGGCATGTTTTTATGGTTTTCGGTTACATCCAGGAAAGCCTCATCGAGCGAAAGGGGTTCGACCAAGTCGGTATATTCCCGGAAAATTTCCAAAACCTGCGATGAAACCGATTTGTACACATCGAAGCGTGGCATTACGAATATGAGCTGCGGACATTTGCGCAAAGCGGTTTTCGAAGCCATGGCCGAACGAACCCCATACTTCCGGGCTTCGTAACTGGCTGCCGCAACAACACCACGTGTACCTGCATGGCCTACCGCAAGTGGTTTGCCACGGTAGTCAGGATTGTCGCGCTGTTCGATGGAAGCAAAAAAGGCATCCATGTCGATATGTATGATTTTGCGCATGAGTGGGAGGGATATAAGTATAGAAGGCGAACAGGTTTCCATGTGCCGGTGCAAAATTATAAAAACACTGCGGGAACACAACATGTAAGTCGTGTTCCCGCAGGTTAATTACATTAAGTTGTTTTTGCGGGTGAAGGGGCAAAAACGATAACACTTAAATTTCCACAACGAGGTACCTTGAAACGCTCCAGAATTTTTTTGGATTGACAATTTCAATGGTGATATTCTTATCAGACCCAGATACCAGCTTATAACTGTTTTGGGGGTGCTGCGAAAGTATTTTTACTTTTTTACTGTTCGTCGGGATTGACGAGATGTTTCGCATATCAACTTGTGTGAAGGCGCTGTTGTCGAATTCCTTGTCCATTACTTTCTTGCTACTAAAAAGTCCCCCACCCGAAATAATCTTCTGGTCCTTCAGCTTTTTGCTGGGGGCAATGCAGTACCAAACAGTATTGATATCGGCATCCTGGCTCTTGATGGTTGACGTTTGCTGCTCCATGACACTTTGTTGTTCGGCGATACTCCTGGTCTGAACATCCACGGTAGTTGTCAATTCGTTGATTTTAATGTTTTTCTGTTCGAGTTCGGCCTGCAATGATTGAATCTGGGCATTTTTTTCTTCCATCTCGGCTTGCAGGCGCTTGATTGTCTGGTTCAGTTGGCTGTTGGCCTTACCTGTTTTCTTGGCAAGCCGTTGGAGTTCGTCGATACGTGCCTGATTCTTTTCCATGCTTTCTTTGATAGCGGTCATTTGGGCAGCAATCGCCTCCCTTTTATTCGTGCGGTTGCCTTCCACTCCCTTGATATCCACTTGCATTTCCTTTTGATTCTGATTGATTTGGGCGAACCCGGATTCAATGTCGTTCAGCAAGTTGAGGGTCTGGTTATAGTTTGAATCCACGGCCTGTTTTTCAAGTGCCAGTGAGTCTCGCTGGGCTACAAGGTCTTTATACTTTTGTGAGTTTTCGACACATGATGCCGTAGTAAATACAAATGCTGCAATAACTGCATAAAAGCTGGTTGTCTTCATTTCTTTGAGTGTTTAATAGTTGCTAATGGGTAAATTATATCAAGATTGCTTTTTTCCAGGAATAAGGCGTTGGCAACACCCCACGTGGGATTTAGCCGTACTAATAACATTTTTTCAGTGATTTTTGTTTACCGTAAAAAAGGCCATGGGAAATTAGCCGGGCATGACGTTAAAGCGGTTCAGGATTTCAAATATTGCAATCTTCATGCCAGCTAGTTATAATAGCCGTAAAAGTACAAAACAAATTCCAGGTTTTCATGTGATTGTTGAAATTTGTTATTGAACAGGACCTTAGTATATAGTAATTCGTATCTCGATTGGGGTACAAGATTGTTGGATTGGAGAAGCCCATGACTTCAAGATTTTATTGAATCCGCAGTCCAATAAAACACAATGAGTTGTCCATCCACCATGCACAACTCATTGAATTTATTCAGAACAAACGATTCGGCCGGGGTTTAGACCGGCTCCAAACCAAAAGTGAACCCGCCTTTCACGCGTTCAATTAGTTCGGGCAAAATATCGGTATATTCTCCAACGATACCAAAATCGGCAAAATGGAATATGGAAGCCTTTGGGTTGTGGTCGATGGCAATTATTTTTTCAGATTCCTTCATACCGGCAATGTGCTGAATAGCGCCTGAAACGCCCACCGCCACGTAGACCTTGGGACGTACGGTTTTCCCGGTTTGCCCGACCTGCCGTGCATATTCCGAGAATCCTTCATCGACCACCACGCGGCTACAGGCCCATTCGGCTTTCACACCTCGGTCTTTCAATGCCTGGGCAAGCGATTTTACCAATTGAAGTCCATCGCCCGTGGCCCCGCGTCCGCCAGTTATGATAATATCTGCATCGAACAGGTTTACGGAATTACCTTCGCCACGGACCGTCTGAAGAATTTCAACTTTAAACTCATCGTCCGTCATTGTGGGTTGGAATGTTGAAATCGTACCCGACCGGCCTTCAACCGCCACCGGCACTTCAAATGTTCCCGGACGGGCAGTGGAAATCTGCGGGTAAACAAAGCCCAGGATTGTGGCCAGCTTGCTTTCGCCGTAAGTCGGACGGCGTGAGTGCAGGATTGGCTTATTGATTACTTTTTCCTTGCGGTTTACATACTCCCCGATTTCCAGGCCTGTACAATCGGCTGTAACCCCGCTCCCGGTCTTCACACCAATACGCGGCGCCAATTCACGTCCCGAGGTGGTTGCGGCAAACAATGCAATTTCAGGGTTCCGATCTTTGATTACCTGGGCAAAAATGGATGAAAATGGCAACACAAGGTATTCGGCTAACCGCTCGTTGTCTACAACAATCACTTCGTCGGCACCATGTTCAAAAAGGGTTTGGGCTTGGTCCTGCACATTATGCCCGATCAACAAGGTCATGATCTTGGTATCCCCGCCCAGTTGGTCGGCCAATTTGCGTGCGGGGGTTAGCAATTCAATGGACGGGCGGACAATTTTGCCGTTCGCGATTTCAGCCCAGGTAAGGATTCCCTTCGCCCCATTCCGGTTATCGAACAATGGGAACTCCGGTTTTTCGGACACTTTCTTTTCGGCAGTACCCTTTTTTTCAAGCACATTTGCACCTTTCCCGAAATTTACCAACAAGCTGTCGACCAACGCTGTTTCCGTATGGCCTTGCGACATGACAATGGGCGCGCGTTCGCTCACTATATTCACCACGCCGGCAACAATGGTAGGCGAACCCCCCAAACCGATCTTTTCGGTACCCAGGTGGATATCGTCGACACTAAACAC
>DATGXD010000256.1:0-19304 GCA_035299105.1 Paludibacter sp.
CGAGTTTGCCCCGGGGGTTAAGCTCGAAGGATTCTCGGCCAAATACGAAACGGAATTCACACCAACCGTAAGCGAGGAAATTGCATTCAAATGGGGTGCTGCCGGTCATTTTGAACTATTGGTAAACGGTGAACCCATGCAGAAATTCGATACTTGGCGGATGTCGCTTTCTAAAATTTCCTTCAAAGTTGAAAGCGGGAAGAAATACAAAATCGAAGTCCGTTATGCCCAGCTTAACGACTGGCAGGCAAACATCGAGTTCGACTTGGGCAAGGAAGTGGATGTTGATTACACCGGCCTTTTGAATAAACTCCAGGGGATTGATGTGGTTGTATTCGTCGGGGGACTTTCGTCTCAGCTCGAAGGCGAAGAAATGCCCGTGTCGTATCCCGGGTTCAAAGGGGGTGACCGCACCGACATTGAATTGCCGTTGGTGCAACGAAATTGCCTGAAAGCATTGAAACAGTCAGGGAAAAAGGTTATTTTTGTGAACTGTTCCGGCTCGGCCATAGCATTGCAGCCCGAAACCGAAAGCTGCGATGCCATCCTCCAGGCTTGGTATGGGGGCGAATCGGGCGGCCAGGCTGTAGCCGATGTCCTTTTTGGCGATTACAACCCTGCCGGGAAATTACCGGTTACTTTTTACAGGAATGTCAAGCAATTGGGCGACTTTGAAGACTACTCGATGAAAGGCCGCACGTACCGCTACATGTTCGACCCGCTTTTCCCGTTTGGTTTCGGCTTAAGTTATACTAAATTTGAAGTTGGCGCTGCAACCCTCGGCAAAGCTAAAATCAAGGCGGATGAAACTGCCCGGATAACAATACCGGTAACAAACTCGGGAAAACGCCCGGGAACTGAAATCATGCAGGTTTACATACGGAAAGTGAACGACATTGAAGGGCCGATTAAAACGCTGAGGGGTTTTAAACGGGTGGAAATTGCTGCCAGGAAAACCGAATCGGTCACGATTGATTTGCCGCCTGCTTCTTTTGAGTTTTTCGACTGGGGCAAGCGTAAAATGATGGTAGCTCCAGGCGAATATGAAATCCTGTATGGCAATAGCTCGGACTCCAAAGCGCTTAAGAGCCAAAGGATAACTATCCTGTAAATAGGCGGGTGGACAAGTAAACGATTTTTCAATTGGTTTGCTTTCCGGACAAGGGATTTTGCTCCCCGAAAGGGAAAAATTCCGGGGTGCTTCGTGTGGCTTTGTGTCCTCCGTGCTTTCGTGCTAAATTACTGGTTTCTAATTAGGTGAAAGGCCGTTGTATATGAAAGTGATATATTTAAATATTTATGAACACAAACATTCGCGTTAAATTGATGGCCGCAACCGGCCTTATCCTTGTTTCAACCTCCATCGGGATCGGCAGGTTGTCGGCCCAAACCGTATGGCTCGACCAGTTGGATCTTAGTGCTGCTACACAAGGTTATGGTATCCCCCGGAAGAATAAAACCATTGATGGGAAAGTATTTACAATTGCAGGCAAGACTTTCGACCGGGGCTTTGGAACACACTCGGAGAGTTCGCTGCTCATTCAACTGGATGGGAAAGCTAAGGAATTCAAGGCCCAGGTGGGGATTGATGACGAAGTGGCAGGCCATGAGCCGGCTGCCGAGTTTGTTGTGGTTGGCGATGGCAAAAAACTATGGACGAGTGGAGTAATGCGCTTGGGTGATGCTGCCAGGCTTTGTACGGTTGAACTTGCAGGCGTGCAGAAAGTTGAACTGGTGGTGACCGATGGCGGGAATGGTAATTATTACGACCATGCGGACTGGACGGATGCAAGATTTGAAACCACGGGGGCAAGCACTTTCGCCACTATCAATCCGGTTTCGAAAGAACCGTATATTCTCACACCAGCCCCTCTTGCAACACCCCGGATAAATAGTGCGAAGGTTTTTGGTGTACGTCCGGGTTCACCGTTTCAATACCTGGTGGCTGCCACCGGCGACCGTCCTATGGTTTTTGCAGCCAAAGGGTTGCCCCAAGGCTTGAAAATAAACCCGAAAACAGGGATTATCTCTGGCTCGCTTCCGGAAACAGGGACATTCGAAGTTACCCTGGCCGCAAAAAATGCCAAGGGCAGGGCCGAGAAGAAGTTGCGTATTGTTTGTGGCGACCAGATTGCACTCACACCGCCAATGGGCTGGAACAGTTGGAACTGTTTTGCCAACGAGGTTTCGGCCGATAAGGTAAAGCGGGCTGCCAATGCCATGGTTAAAAGCGGGTTGGTCAACCACGGTTGGACATACATTAATATCGATGATTTCTGGGAAAACAACCGTGATTCAAGGGACTCATCGTTGCGGGGGGATTTCCGCGACACGTCCGGCAATATTGTACCCAATTCACGTTTTGTGGATATGAAACCGTTGGCGGATTATGTCCATGGCCTGGGTCTGAAAATCGGACTTTATTCAAGCCCGGGGCCATGGACATGTGGGGGGTGTGCCGGCAGTTATGGTTACGAAAAGCAGGATGCCGAAAGCTATGCCAAATGGGGGTTCGACTATTTGAAATACGATTGGTGCAGCTATGGCAACGTTATTGACGGGTTGCCAGGCAACGACCCAAATAAAGTGTCGTCCTTGTCGTACAATGGTGGAAATCAATTGAACACGGCCATGAAGCCATTTAAGGTTATGGGCGAATATCTTCGCCGGCAACCACGCGATATCGTTTTTAGTGTGTGCCAGTACGGGATGTCGGATGTGTGGAAATGGGGCGACTCGGTGAATGGCAATTGCTGGCGCACAACCAACGATATAACAGATACCTGGGCAAGCGTAAAAGATATCGCACTTGACCAGGATAAATCAGCCCCCTATGCCAAGCCCGGCAACTGGAACGACCCCGACATGCTAGTGGTTGGGCATGTCGGCTGGGGAAACCCGCACCCAAGCAAGCTCAGACCCGATGAACAATACCTGCACATTAGTCTCTGGAGCCTTTTCGCGGCACCGCTACTTATCGGCTGCGACATGGAAAAACTGGACGATTTCACCTTGAACCTATTGACGAATGACGAAGTGATTGAGGTCAACCAGGACCCACTTGGCAAGCAGGCTACCTGTGCTCAAGCAATTGGCGATTTGCGTATTTATGTGAAGGAACTCGAAGATGGAAGCCGGGCGGTGGGTTTTTGCAATTTCGGCCTTGAAAGGATCAACATGCCGTACAGGGATTTTGAGAAACTCGGGATTGTTGGCCAACAAAAGGTTCGTGACCTTTGGAGGCAAAAAGACATTGCTGGTATCGATACCCGGACAGGCCAGCTTTTGCTCGATATCCCTGCACATGGGGTGCTTTTTTATAAATTTAATGCAATTCACTGATAGAAACAAATAGAAAAATGAAGGGAATCAATTTTTATAAATCAATATTCCAAGCTGGTTGGCTGGCATTTTGCCTGGCTGTTTCAATGCCAACGGGGAATGCGCAGGACAAGTTATCCCCCAACGAATTCCGGTTGGGGGATGTGGTATTGCTGGACGGGCCGTTCAAACATGCCCGCGACCTGAATATCCAGGTTCTTTTAAAATATGATGCCGACCGCTTGTTGGCAGGATACAGGAAGGAAGCCGGATTGCCTGAGAAAGCAAAAAGCTATCCTAACTGGGATGGGTTGGACGGCCATGTGGGTGGCCACTATTTATCGGCTTTGGCAATGAATTATGCCGAAACCGGCAACACCGAATGCAAAAGGCGCATGGAATACATGATCACCGAACTCAAGGCCTGCCAGGACGCCAACACGGCCAATTACCCCGGTTGGGGAAAAGGTTACATCGGCGCTGTCCCCAATGGTCAAAGGATTTGGAGTTCCCTCCAGAAAGGCGATTTCACTGCTTACCACTCGGCATGGGTGCCATGGTACAACGTGCATAAAATGTACGCCGGCCTGCGGGATGCCTGGTTGTATGCCGGAAACGAAACCGCCGGAACACTCTTTCTAGGCTTTTGCGACTGGGCGCTAAACATTACCGCCGGATTGTCGGATGCACAAATGCAGTCGATGCTCGATACCGAACATGGAGGGATGGGCGAGGTGCTGGCCGATGCTTACCAGATGACCGGCGATAAAAAATACCTGGCGGCCGCCGAACGTTTTTCGCACCAAATGTTGTTGGTACCCCTGTCCGAAGGGAAGGACAACCTGGACAACAAACATGCAAACACACAGGTACCCAAAGCGATAGGCTTTGAAAGGATAGGCGAACTAAACCGCAATGCACAGTACCGCCAGGCAGGTAGTTTCTTCTGGGAAACGGTGACCTCGAACCGTTCGCTGGCATTCGGCGGCAATAGCCGGAGGGAGTTTTTCCCCGGCGTTGCATCCTGCACCGATTTTGTGAACGATGTGGAAGGCCCCGAGTCCTGCAATTCGTACAACATGCTGAAGCTAACCGAAGACCTTTTCCGTTTGCACCCGTTGGCACAATATGCCGATTATTATGAGAGAACCTTATACAACCACATTTTTTCGACCCAACACCCCGACCATGGGGGGTATGTCTATTTCACCCCGGCACGCCCCCGGCACTACCGGGTCTACTCTTCGCCCAACGAAGGGATGTGGTGTTGCGTGGGCAGCGGCATGGAAAACCATGGCAAGTACGGGCAATTCATCTATACACATCAACACGATTCCTTGTTTGTGAACTTGTTCGTTGCCTCGGAATTGAATTGGAAAGAGAAGGGTTTGAAAATCAGGCAGGAAACGAATTTTCCAAACGAGGAACAGACGAAACTGACCATCCTGTCGGGGAATGCACGCTTCAAGCTCATGGTTCGCTGCCCTTACTGGGTGGCCGATGGTGCGTTGAAAATATCGGTCAACGGGAAGGCGATTGGCTGTTCTGCTCATCCTTCGTCATATGTTGCGGTGGAACGGGTATGGAAGAAGGGGGACGTGGTAAAGGTTGAGCTCCCGATGCACAATTCGGTGGTTCAATTGCCCAACGTTCCCAACTACATTGCTTTCATGCATGGCCCCATTTTGCTTGCCGCCAAGACAGGCAATGAAGACTTGAAGGGATTGGTTGCCGATGACAGCCGCTGGGGACACATTGCCGCAGGCAAAAAATTGCCGTTGGATAAAGCTCCGGTCATTGTTGAAGACAACACACGGTCGTTGGCGGATAAAATTATCCCGGTGGCCGGCAAACCGTTTGCCTTCACATTTGCCCCGGATGTCAAGTTGGTTAATGCGGCCAATCTTGTGCTGGAACCTTTCTATAAAATCCATGATGCACGGTACGAAATGTACTGGATGACATTGTCCAACAACGGTTACCAATCGTACATTGATTCCCTTTCGCTTCTTGAAGAACAGAATATCAAGCTTCAGAAACGCACAGTCGATTTTGTCGCACCCGGCGAACAACAGCCGGAAGCGGACCATGCCATCGAAAAACTGAATTCGGTTACAGGCAACGATAAGGATGAATTTTGGCGCGAAGCCCACGGCGACGGGTATTTTAGCTACAAGCTGAATACCAACAAGGAAACCGGCCTGAGTCTGATGGTACGATACTGGGGGGCTGAAACCGGCAACCGGACATTTGATATTTATATCGATGACCAAAAGCTGGTAACCGAGAATATTTCAGGCAAATGGAACCAAAACAAGTTCCAAAACGTGGAATACCCTATTCCGGATGCCTGGGTGGCCGGGAAAGAATCAATCCGGCTAAAATTCAAATCGTTGCCCGAAAACACTGCGGGTAAAGCGTATTATGTAAGGTTGTTGAGAACCGGGCGTAAGTGACCCGGCTTCGGCAAGTGTAATGTGCTGCATGCCTGAAATATACGGATTTCTTTAATCCATTGTTTGTGCTGTATGCATCTTGCAATTCAAATAATCCAAACCAACGGGAACATAAATTAAAAGGAACAAACCAACATGGAAACCAGAACACG
The DNA here is from genome assembly GCA_035299105.1 of Paludibacter sp. Classification (GTDB taxonomy): domain Bacteria; phylum Bacteroidota; class Bacteroidia; order Bacteroidales; family Paludibacteraceae; genus Paludibacter. The sequence continues at coordinate 5,930 of DATGXD010000256.1, forward strand.
GGAAAGCTCGGCCATTGTCACCCTGGCACTTTTAATAATCGCGGCAACAGTCGCAACTAAAGCACAAAACCCGGTTATTCAAACCAATTACACTGCCGATCCGGCGCCCATGGTTTATAACGATACGGTTTATCTGTACACCACTCACGATGAGGATGTAACGGTCAATAATTTTTTCACGATGAACGATTGGCGATGCTATTCGTCTGTCGATATGGTGAACTGGACCGATCATGGGGCTGTTTTGTCGTACACCGATTTTAACTGGTCACGGGGCGATGCCTGGGCAGGCCAGTGCATTTACCGGAACGGCAAATTTTACTTCTATGTTCCGATGAACCAAAAAAATGGTGGCAATGCCATTGGCGTTGCGGTATCCGACAGCCCAACAGGCCCGTTTAAGGATGCGCTTGGAAAACCCTTGCTCGTTGGTTATGGCTATATCGACCCAACCGTGTACATCGACGATGATGGCCAAGCCTATTTGTATTGGGGAAACCCGGAATTATGCTATGTAAAACTGAACGAAGATATGGTTTCGTACAATCAACAGGTGGGTGTGGTTAAAGTACCATTAACGGTCGAAGGTTTTGGCCCGCGCGATAATACCGACAGGACTACCTCGTACGAAGAAGGCCCCTGGTTTTTCAAGCGGAACAATTTATATTATTTGCTTTATCCCGGAGGACCGCTTCCCGAACATTTGGCCTATTCAACAAGTACCGGCCCCACCGGTCCCTGGAAATACAAGGGGAAAATAATGAATGTAATTGCCAACAAAGGCGCATTCACCAATCATCCCGGCTTGGTTGATTTTAAGGGTAAATCGTACCTGTTCTATCATAATGCCGGGCTGCCGGGCGGTGGTGGTTATACCCGCTCGGTTTGTGTTGAAGAGTTTAATTTTAATCCTGATAGCGCCATCCCTCTCCTTACCCCAACTTCAGGAGTGAAAAATGCGGTTAAGCCTTTGGATCCTTTCCGGTGGAATGAAGCCGAAACAATTGCCTGGGAATCAGGGATAAAAACTGGGTCGGACAATAAGACGGGCGTTTATGTAACCAATATTGATAATGCCGGCTACCTAAAAGTGCGTGCTGTTGATTTTGGTAAGGCCGGAGCTGCTGCTTTTGCCGCTAAAGTGGCTTGCGAAACCAAACCGGGAGTATCGGAGGGAGGAGCTATCGAAATACGGTTAGATGCTGCTACCGGTGCGCTAATCGGTTCTCTCCCGGTTTCATATACCGGTGACCTGAATACCTGGACCACCGAATGGACCAACATTGAAGCGGCTTCAGGAGTGCATGATGTGTATTTTGTTTTTAATACCCAGATAAAGAATGCGTTCAATTTCGATAAATGGTGCTTTTTAAAAGATACAACGCTGAACGAGCTGGTGGCCATTCATGCGGTGGTAGATAAATATAAAATCGACAAAAATAGCGGCAGCAATACTACTGGAATTAAGGTTGTTGCAATTTATTCGAATGGAAACGCCGAAGATGTAACTTCCAGGGCCAGTTTTCAACCACAAGAAGCCGGACTGGTGTCGGTTTCTGATGGGATAGTGACCGGAACAGCCTATGGAACGGCTTCGGTAAAAGTTGAATTTGGCGGATTGACTGATGAAATGAAGATTATTGTTAAAAACATTGAAGGCGAGCTGTCGGTTGGTTCACTTCTCGTTGATCCTCAATCGGTTGAGTTGCTCACTGGTACTACGGCCCCCCTGACCATTACTGCCAGGTTTGTCGATGGTCGTGAGGAAGATGTGACCAAACTGGCCACTTTTTCGAACCCCGATTTGAAAGTGGCAACCATCTCCAACGGAACAATCACCGCAGGCAATAGTGGTATTGTAACCATTACAGCAAGTTATAAAGGGCAAATGGGCAGTTCAAAATCCGCTTCGTTTACTGTTAAAGTGTTTAACCGCAGTCCTTTTGTGAAAAATGAAGCTGAAAAATACAGTCAACAATCGGGAATACAGACAGAAGCCTGTAGCGATACGGGTGGAACTGATAATGTGGGTTTTATTGAAAATGGCGATTGGCTGAAGATTGATGCACTTGATTTCGGCCAAAGTGTTTCGAGCTTTGAAGTGAGGGCAGCTTCGGCAACCACTGGTGGAATGGTTGAAATCCACCTTGATAGTTTGGATGGTAAAGTGGTTGGAACCTGCCATATTCCCGCAACCGGAGGCTGGCAAACATGGAGAACTCAATCATGCGCTGTTGAGGACTTCTCGGGGGTTCACGATGTTTATCTGGTTTTTAAAGGTGACGGCGGCTTCCTGTTTAATTTGAATTGGTGGCTATTCAAGGGCGGTGTAAATTCAGTGGTGAAGTTGGATGGATTACCTTCGCCCAGTATCATTTCAAAACAAAATGAACAATATATGAAAGGGATTATGCCTGGCGACATCATTACCATGTACAACGGTTTGGGCAGGAAAATCAAGGCCTTCAGCAATAAGTCGGACAGTATTCGTTTAGCCGGAACTTCAGGGTTGATTGTGGTTGAAGTGAAAAGGGGAGTCGAAGTTTTTAAATTGAAAACAGTATTAAAATAACGTGGGAAGGAATGCGAACCAACGGTCATCATAACTAATACAAATTCCTTTTTGACTTAATAAAAGTTTCTCTTATATCGAATCCGCACTATTTTTTTAAGTGAAATAATCATGGGATGCAGCCTGGGTAAGGCTGCATCTTTTTTTTGTAGCAGGCTAAATCTGGACCGAAAATCTTGTGCCTCCAAAATCCGGGAAGAAAGTGACTTTTTGCAGTACTTCAAAGCCTTGCATATATGTTAATATGCGGGTTGCACTCCGCTATATATTCAAAATTGAAAATCAAATACCCAAATTCATAAGTCCAATCACCAGCACCACAATACTTTTGCACCGAAATCATTGTTCGCACGATGGTTCGGCTTGAAGGGATGGTATGGAAAACATATTGCCTGGTTAGCCTGGGATTTAATATTTTGTTTAGTTGAAAGGTATAAATTTTAAGATGCAGTTTTGGTAATTGTTCATTAACCAATGAATGTTTTGAACAAAGATTGAGATGGTTTTTACCATCTCAATCTTTAGTTATAATGGAAGCATTCCCGATGGGCAGGACATGCCGTACGACCTTTAATTTTTGGCATATGATTTTTAGAAATGCCAAACTGCCATGCATAGTATAATCACATTTAAAATGAATATTGAGATATGAGAAAAACTCTTTTGATGTTTTTTGCAGGGGTTAATTTGTTTGTGTGCCCCTCATTTGGATTCTGCCAATCACCTTCCTTCAAGACATTCACAAATCCTGTAATTCCTGGCGACCATTCCGATTGCACGCTCACCCAGGTTGGCGACCACTTCTACACTACAGGCTCTTCTTTTAACCCCACCCCGGTTATTTACCATTCCACCGATTTGATTCATTGGGAAGCAATTGCCCAACCGGTTTCTGCGGATTGGCCCCTGTACGAGGATGCTCCAGGTGCAGGTTGCTGGGGAGGGCAGATGGTGTTTTACGACAACAAGTATTGGGATTTTTTCTCCAGGGGCAATACCATGTATTTTGTTACGGCCGACAAGCCCGATGGCACATGGAGCATGCCGGTAAGGGTGAATAACCCGGTTCAGCTTCCGTATGGTTTGGGCTACGACAACTCTATTTTTATTGATGATAACGGGAAATGGTATTTGGTGGTGAAAAACGGGCAGCCGAACAACGGGATAGTTGAATTGGATAAAACCGGGCAACCCACAGGTGTGGTCTATGATTTGAACTGGTTGAACCCCAACGACAAAAGGAATCCTTACAGTTGGGCCGAAGGGCCGGTCATGTGGAAACACAATGGTTATTACTACTATTCATTTGCCCGGGATGTGTCGGGCGGACAAAAGGTGATGAGAAGCAAAACCCTGACTGCCGAAAAGTCGGCCTGGACTACCCCCGTGGATTTGTTCGATGAGAATGACCCGAGCAAGCCAAAAGCCATCTTCTCGAATCCCAACCATGCTTCGGCCGTAGTGCACCTGCAGGATGGGACATGCTGGCTCCTGCACCCGGTTTGGTCCAGGGTGAACGACAATGAGTGGTATGGCCAAGGACGGCAGGGGTTGGCAAACCAGGTGAAGTATGGCGCCGATGGAAGTGTTTTGGCCGATTACCCTGTGAACCAGGCAAAAAAAGCACCGGCATTGCCATCCGGCGGAATTCCCTGGATGGTGCCGAAGTCCGATTTCTTCACTTCCCCAAAACTCAACCCCGAGTGGTCGTTCCTGGGTCAAACAGCATCTTCGCTTTATTCGCTTGCCGTCCGCCCGGGTTGGTTGAGGCTCACACCCAAAAGCGAGTCCAAGGCCAACACCGTGATTAAAACCGATGCCGAGCATAATTATTCGCTGATTACGCGGGTTGATTTTAAGCCGGGCTCGGCTTCGGATGAGGCGGGCTTAAGGCTGATGAACGGCTTGGAAAACTTATGTGCAAAAATTTATTGCACCCTCAATGGTAAGAACGAAAAGGTTGTTTGCTTCAGCTACGATAAAACCCGTTACGAGGTGGCGAACACTTCGCCGGATGCTGTATGGTTGAAAATGGAAAGGGTTAACCACAGGCTTCAAGGTTTTTTCAGCACGGATGGGGTTCAATGGAATACTGTCGGGGGAAAAGTGGATGTCTCCGGTCTCGACCATTTCACCAAGGATTACAATGGCTGGTGTGGCAACCGGCAAGGCTTGTACGTCCAGGGGCGCGGTTATGCCGATTTCGACCTTTACATATACCGGGATGCATATACGGCCATGCTTGCCGAATGCCCGGCCAATGAGTTTGGTACACATAAAACAACGTTGCCCGATGGTAGCCCTGTGCTTGATGATATCCACAATAACGACTGGGCTTTGTATGCCGGAGTTGAATTTGGGACGGACACATACACCAAGATCTCCCGTGGGGTTTCAATTTCCGCCGCTTGTGCCGGGAAAGGAGGAGCTGTCGAGGTTTGGCTCGATTCCATTGGGAGCGGGAAGAAAATCGCAGTATGTAAAATCCAAAACACCGGGAGCCGGGCGGAGTTCAAGCAGTTTAAGGCACGGACACTTCCAACAAAGGGAAGGCACGATGTATATCTGCGGTTCATCGGTGCCGGGAAAGGCGAATTGTTTCAGTTGAGGGATTTTGTTTTTACCCCGGAAGCCATTTGAAGGGGGTAAAACTTGAATTTGTATCTCAAATTAGAAGATGTATACCTCAAATTGAAAATGCCGGATGTTGCTCTTTCCTATCTTTGCTGTTGTTAACCCCGGATGTTGAGCGAAAGTCGGGTTTGAAGTGTACGGGTAATATACCCTTGTGGGGGAATACGGTTTGCAACTAAAAGCCCGTAGTTGCTTCTCGTCGGGAGGTAAGCTTAATATTGATAAGGGCAGCTGCTTTTGCTGTCCATGGCATAGTAAATTCAAATCTTAAATTATCTTAAATCTAAAATGTATGAATTCAATGAAAAACAGCAGTTGACTTTATTCGTTGCGAAAATTAGCATTATCTTAATCCCAATGATTATGCTAGAACAAATTGTTGGGGAATCGATGTTTTTACAAACAGTTTAATTAACTTAACTAAAAATGCAATGAATAATTTTTACAAGATTCTGTCGGCCGGTTTTCTTGACACGACAACAAGGAAATCCGCTTTGACCAGATTTTTATTTACATTAATGCTTGTTTGGGGCTCAACATTGGCAGCTCAAAACATGCAGGTTATAAAGGGTCGGGTTGTAGACAATAAGAACGAACCCTTGATTGGAGCAACCGTGAAAATCAAAGGGGTTAACAACGTGGGTGCCGTGACCGATATCAACGGCCAGTTTTCGCTAAATAAGCCTCAAGATAAACAAACAATCGTAGTTTCTTATGTAGGCTTTCAAAGCCAGGAAGTGAATGTGTCGGGAAAAGGCCCGGTGACCGTTGTAATGGTGGCTGATAACTTTCAGATGAACGAAGTAGTCGTGGTTGGCTATGGGCAGCAGAAGAAAGCGAGCGTTATCGCGGCTATTACCCAAACTTCGGGTAAGGTGCTGGAACGCACCGGAGGCGTGTCAAGTGTAGGCGCCGCTTTAACCGGTAATTTGCCGGGTGTTATTACCGTTGCCACAACGGGGGTGCCGGGTGGCGAGGACCCGAAAATTTATATCCGCGGGTTGAGCACCTGGAACAACTCCGACCCCCTGGTTTTGGTGGATGGTATTGAACGGCCTATGAACAGCGTTGACATAAGCTCGGTAGAGAGCGTGTCGGTTTTGAAAGATGCCTCGGCTACAGCCGTGTTCGGGATAAAAGGAGCCAATGGTGTTGTACTCATTACCACTAAACGTGGGAACGAGGGCAAGGCCGAAATTCGTGTCACGGTGAACAACACGGTCAAGATGCCTTCCAGGCTGGCTTCCAAATACGATTCGTACGATGCGCTCAGCGTCCGCAATTCATCCATCGAACGCGAATTGGGTGCTTTCCCCGATTCATGGGGCAAATATACGCCCAATGGTGAACTGAACAAATACCGCAACCCGAGCAGCCAGGCAGAAGCCGAGATGTATCCGAATATCGATTGGCAGGAATCATTGGTGAAACATGCCACTACATCGCAAAACGCCAATGTGGGTATTTCGGGGGGTACATCCGATGTGAAGTATTTCACCTCGGTCGATTACCTGAAGGAAGGCGATATATTGAAAGTATGGGAGAATGGGAAATCATACGACCCGGGTTATGGCTACCAAAGGATGAATGTAAGGAGCAACCTGGATATCAAATTGACCAAAACTACCCTGTTGGCGGTGAATTTGGCTGGCTCTTATGGCGTGAAGCAGGACGCCTACAACCAGGATGCATGGGAATACCGCATCTGGCAAAGTATTTACAGCGACCCCACGGATGTTTATTACCCCAGGTATTCGGACGGGACATGGGGATATTATCCCAAAAACCCCGTGCCAACCGTAAACTCTGCGAATACATTGGCCAACAACGGTATCAGGAAAACCACCACAAAACGTATCAACACCGACTTTACATTGAAGCAGGACTTGTGGATGATCTCAAAAGGGTTGTCGGCTAAGGGTACGCTTTCTTATGACAATAGTTTTATGTCGGTAGGTGGGATTTACGACAATGGAAATGTCCAGGAAACATACATTGACCCCGTTAAAGGCACGGTGGAACATAGCCGGTATTTAGGCACAAACCAATTCGACTGGATTCCAACCCGTTGGGGTGCAAATGCCGATGAGGCTTCGAACTGGGCAACTTCCCGTAAATTATTCTACCAGTTGCAGTTGGATTATGCCAGGAAATTCGGCAAGCATGAAGTCACGGCCATGGGCTTGTTCAGCCGTGATGAAAATGCTTACGGTAGCGAATTTGCCCACTACCGTGAGGATTGGGTAAGCCGTGTTACTTACAATTATGCTTCCAAGTATTTTGCCGAAGTGAACGGTGCATACAACGGGTCGGAACAGTTCGGGTCCAAGAAACGCTTTGATTTCTTTCCATCCGTAGGGCTTGGTTGGATGGTGAGTGAAGAAAAACTAATGAAAAATATCAAGTTCCTGGATATGTTGAAATTACGTGCTTCCTGGGGGCAAGTGGGTAGTGATAATATCGGGAGTAACCGCTTCCTTTATATGACGGAATGGGCGTATGGAAACAACTCTTCCCTTGGAACGACCGGGGGCACAAGCCCATACACCTGGTGGAGGGTGAATAAAATTGGCAATGAGGATATCCAGTGGGAGCTAGTTACCAAAAAGAACTTGGGTGTCGACTATGCTTTCCTGGGAGGCTTGGTTTCGGGTAACGTGGAAGTGTTTAATGATTACCGCACGGAGATTCTCCTCAGGGGCGAATCGCGTGCAGTCCCTTCATACTTTGGGACTACCCCGACTTCCGCAAACTTAGGCGAAGTGACCAGTAGCGGATACGAGCTTACTGTTCGCCTGAACAAGCAACTAAACAGAAACCTCCGTTTGTGGGCCGATTTCAGCATGTCGCGCGCTAAAAACAAAGTGATCAATGCCGATGACCCGAAGCTATATGATATATACCAGCAAAAAGCCGGGAAACAAATCAACCAGAATTATTCCTATGTAACCAACGGTTATTACAATAACTGGGACCAGGTTTATGGCAGCACCTTGTTGAAAACGTATGATGAACACAAGTTGCCGGGCAACCTGAATGTGATTGACTATAATGGCGATGGGGTGGTTAACGATAAGGACAGGGTGCCTTACGGCTATTCCGAAACTCCTCAAAACACCTACAATGCCACTTTTGGCTTTGACTGGAAAGCTTTCAGCATGTTTGTCCAGTTCTATGGGGTGAACAATTGCACCCGCTATCTGGAGTTGAGGAGTTTCAACGAGAATTTGGACAATGTATATAAACAGGGCACTTACTGGTCGAAGGATAACACAACAGCCGATATCCCCATGCCACGCTGGAACACCCGTGTCGAGGTTTATTCCGGGTCAAACCTTTATTTGTACGATGGTTCGTACGTCCGGTTGAAGAACGTCGAACTGGCTTATACCTTCAAGGAATCGTGGGTGAAAAAAGCGGGGATGAATACGGTTCGCCTGTATATGAACGGCGATAATTTGTTGCTGTGGACAAAAATGCCTGACGACAGGGAAGTAAATGCAGGTACCTCTACCGCATATCCTACTGTTAGGCGTGTGAATTTTGGCCTTAACGTAACTTTCTAAAAAAACAGACATATGAAAAAAAACATAAGAATATTTGGAAGGACTATTGTTCTTCTGGCAATAATAGGACTAAACTCATGCACCAGCTATTTGGACAAATCGCCCGAGGCAATAGTTTCTCCAACCGATGCTTTTATCAACTTCACCAATTTCCAGGGTTTCACCGAGGAGTTGTATAATTGCGTGCCTGAGTACACCTCGAAAATGTGGGCAACCAACTGGATGATGGGAGACGAAACCATTAACTCGCCCGGTGGCTTATGGTTAAGCGACCTTTTTGACAAAGGGGATTATTGGGGATGGACTACTTCTGCCTGGATATCGTGGTTGGATGCAGGCTCGGCTAAAACATCCGGCGACAGTTTTGACAGGGGGTTGTGGCCCAATGCCTGGTATGCCATACGCAAGGCGAATTTAGGATTGGCCAACCTGGATAAATTGAATGCAACCGATGAGGAGAAAAACCTGGTCAAGGGCCAGTTGTTGTTTTTCCGTGGCTGGTTCCATTTTGAACTCATGACTTATTGGGGCGGTCTTCCGTATATCGACAGGGAATTGTCTCCTACTGAAAAACTGGAGTTACCCCGTTTGAGTTACCAGGAAACAGCTGACCGTGTTGCCAAGGATTTGAGGGAAGCTGCCGATTTGTTGCCTGTCGATTGGGATAACACCACGGCCGGGGCCAAAACATCGGGGGCGAACCAGCTTCGGGTTACCAAAATGGCTGCGCTGGCTTATTTGGGGAAGAATTATTTGTACGCCGGCAGCCCGTTGATGAACAAGCAATCGACAGGCAGCGCCACCTATAATGCGGATTATTGCCAGAAAGCGGCAGCGGCATTTGCCGAAATGCTGAAGTATGTGGATAGTGGCGAAAGTTTTCATAAACTGGTTCTGTTTAAAGATTATTCCAGCCTTTTTTATTCCAATGGAAGTAATGTGATGCCGGGGTATCCCGAAGCCATTTTTATGAGCCAGACTTACAACACATGGTTCAATGGTTGTCCTTGGGGGCCTTCTTCGATTTTCGCCGCCCGTTCGATTGGTGGCGGCTATTGCTCGCCGAACGCCAGGTATGTTGAAAACTACGGAATGGCTAATGGTTTGCCAATTGATGACCCCGAGTCGGGTTATGATCCCGCGGATCCGTGGGCGAACCGCGACCCCCGCTTTTACCACGACATTGTGATTGATGGCGATAAGATAGTTTCGGGTTCCTTGCCTGCCGACGATGAAAAGTTGCGTTATGCGGCCTTGTATACCGGTGGGGTCAGCCGCGACGAATCGACATGTAGCCGCACGGGTTACCTGTTGCGCAAGCTGACACCGATTACAGCAAACAGCAAGGACAATTTCCCCAATAACTACATGCACTTGGCTTATATGCGTTTGCCGGATGTGTATTTGATGTATGCCGAAGCCGTATTGCAAGGGTATGGTAGTGCCACCAGCGAAGGTCCGAATTATATAACCGCCGAAGCGGCATTGAATGTCGTTCGTACCCGTTGTGGGGCCGGCCCGGTTGCCCAAAAGTATGTGGGGGACAAAGATAAATTCATGAGTGAGATTATCCGCGAACGGGCTGTGGAGCTTGCATTTGAGGCCGACTACCGTTTCAACGACCTGCGCCGCTGGTTGTTGTGGGGCGATAAAAAGTATCTGGAAAAAACTGCAATTTATTTTGACCGGGGAACAAATGGCAAGCCAATAAATATGACAGAAAAGGTAATTGCGACTCGTATTTTCCCGGAACGAGCCTATTGGTTGCCTTTAAAGACAGCAGATGTTAATCTATACCCATCGTTCGGACAAAATCCGGGTTGGTAAAAGTGTATTTTCCAAACTTAAAAAGAAATAAAATGAAACTTATAAGAATAGGAATTTTTTTATGCGTCATGGCTGCCGGCTTTTTTCCAAAAGCTGCCGGACAAACAGCCGATATGAAAAAATCAATCACCCCTGGCAACGACTCCTTGGTACACGTGGCTTACAGAACCGTTGGAAAACAAGATTTACCCGGTGCTATTTCCATCCTCAATCCATCCGAATACTTGGACAAGAATTATGGGACATACCCGCTGGAAGGTATTAACGCATTTGTTGGTGGCAGCAACCTTTGGAATATGGGGGCTTCGTTGGTATTGGTCGACGGGGTGCCTCGCGATGCTTCCGATGTCATTGCTTCCGAAATTGCCCAAATATCTTTTTTGAAAGGTGCAAACGCCGTTGTGCTTTACGGCAGCCGTGCGGCAAATGGTGTAACCCTGATTACTACCAAACGGGGAGTAGCGGGCAAAATCAAGCGCAGCGTGCGTGTGAATTCGGGAATCAATGTGCCCAAATCTTATCCTGAGTACCTGGGGTCGGCCGAATACATGAAGTATTACAACCAGGCTTTGAAAAACGATGGGCTGGTTGCACTTTATGACGATGCTACAATCGGCAATTATGCTTCGCATTCAAACCCATATGAATACCCCGATGTAGACTATTATTCCTCGGATTACTTGCGCAAGATGTATAACACCCATTCTGCCAATGCCGAGATTTCAGGAGGTAGCGAACGGGCCCGTTTTTATACCCTCATTGGTTTTCAAAACCAAAATTCGCTGCTGAATATTGGCGAAGGGAAGAACGAATACAGTACCCGGTTAAATGTCCGGGGAAATGTCGACCTGAAATTGAATGATTTCATTAGCACGTATGTGAACATATCCACGGTGTTTAACGACAACAGGAATGCCGTCGGCAACTATTGGAACCAGGCAACTTCCCTGCGTCCCAACTTGTATGCTCCGTTAATCCCTATTGGCATGATCGATGGGAATGCGGCGGAATCGCAAACATATGCATCTACCAGCCACCATGTTATCGATGGCAGCTACTTGTTGGGCGGCTCCCAGCAATACCTCACCAATCCGATTGCCGATGCATACGCCGGGGGTCACAACAACAATGTCAATAGGAAATTCCAGTACTCGGCAGGTGTCGATATAGACCTGAAAGGGATATTGAAGGGCCTCACCTTGCACGGGCAGATGGGTGTCGACTATGCCAACTCGTATGCAACCTCCATTAACAATAAATATGCTGTTTATAGTGCAGCCTGGAATACCACGGGTGATACCATCACCGGATTGACCAAGTACAATAAGGATGCTAATGATGGTACGCAAAACCTGGGAAACACATGGAATGACCAGATTACAGATTTCAATGTGCACATGGATTATGTGAATACGTTCAACCTGAAGCATAATGTGTCTGCCATGCTGGTTGGCGCAGGTATGTTGCGCCGTCAGACCGGCGACTACCAGTACCGCACCAACAGCAACCTGGGATTGCAATTCGCGTATAACTACGACCACAGGTACTATGCCGATTTCAGCGGGGCCATTGTCAATTCCACCAAACTCTCAGCAAGCAACAGGGTGGCTTTTTCTCCCACGTTGGGCTTGGGATGGTTGGTAAGCGAGGAAGGTTTCTTAAAAGGTTCAAGCGCCATCAACCGGTTGAAATTATCAGCATCGGCAGGCATTGTCAATACCGATTTGAATTTCAACGATTATTATTTGTACGACGAAATGTATACCCAAACCGATTACTTTTCGTGGAGCGATGGAAATTACATCAACAGGGCAACTTCGAAACAGCGCCGCCAGAACACGAACCTGACTTACGCCAAGAGGAAAGAAGTTAATTTCGGAGTGGAAGGGTCATTGTTCAGGAACCTGTTGGATGTGAAGGCTACCGCGTTTCTGATCAAGAAAGATGGAATACCGGTTCAGAACAATACGCTTTATCCAAGTTATTTCAGTACCTTGTATCCTACATCTTCGTTTGTCCCGTATACAAATGTCGTTGCCGACAGTTATGAAGGGCTGGATTTCCAGATTAGCTTGCATGAAAAAATCGGGGAGGTGAACCTCATTGTAGGTGCGGCTGGGACTTATGTGGCAACCGAAGCGCTTAAACGCGATGAATTGTATGCCGACACATATCGCAACCGCGCAGGCAAGCCTATCGATGCAATTTTTGGTTTGCAAAACGAAGGTTTTTATGCCGACCAAGCCGATATTGATAATAGTCCGGTTACGAAATTTGGAACGGTAAAACCCGGTGACATTAAGTACAAGGACCAAAACGGGGATAAGGTGATAGATGAAAGGGACGAAGTAATGATAGGCCGTTGGGCGAGCCCGTTTTCATTCGGTTTGCATTTCACTGCCCAATGGAAAAACCTTTCACTGTTTGTCCTGGGAACAGGATCGGTTGGAGGCACAGGTGTTAAGAGCAATGACTACTACTGGGTGTCGGGCAGTAAAAAATATTCGGCCGTAGTGCGCGGCAGCTGGACCGAAGAAACCAAGGCTACTGCCACTTATCCGCGGTTGACCACCCTTAGCGCTGATAATAATTTCCGTTATTCCGACTTCTGGACTTATAGCACCGATCGTATCGATATTTCAAAAATCCAGTTGACTTATTCGCTGCCTAAAGTGATATTGAACAACTCGTTTGTGAAAAATGCCAATATCTATGTGAGCGGCAACAACTTGCTTACGATTGCCAAGAACAAGGACATTCTGAACCTCAATGTAGG
>DATGXD010000257.1:0-2337 GCA_035299105.1 Paludibacter sp.
TAGCCCAGCGACTCGGCCTTGCTGGCCAGGTAGTAGGGGTCCACGCTGATGCAGTGGCCGCCCACCAGGCCGGGACGGTACTTGAGGAAGTTCCACTTGGTGCCGGCGGCCTCGATCACGTCGTTCGTGTCGATGCCCACCCGGTCAAAGATCAGGGCCAGCTCGTTCACGAAGGATATGTTCACGTCACGCTGGGCGTTCTCGATAATCTTAGAGGCCTCGGCCACCTTGATGCAGGGCGCCTTGTGGGTTCCCGCCTCTATAATGGAGGCGTAGAGCGCGTCCACCCGGTCGGCGACTTCGGGGGTCGAACCCGAGGTCACCTTCTTGATTTTCGTGAGTGTGTTCACCTTGTCGCCCGGGTTGATCCGCTCGGGGCTGTAGCCGGCAAAGAAATCGGTATTGAACCTCAGCCCCGACACCTGCTCGATGACCGGCACGCAGTCCTCCTCGGTGCAGCCCGGGTAGGTAGTGGACTCGTAGATGACTATGTCGCCCTTCGAGACAACCCTCCCCAGCATGCGCGAGGCGCCCAGGAGCGGACCCAGGTCGGGCATGTTGAACTGGTTGATGGGCGTGGGCACGGTCACGATATATACGTCACAATCGCGGAGGTCCTCCTCCTCGTGTGAGAAGGCAAGACCGCGCCCGGGGTCGGACGCGCACAACGCCATGGCCTGCGACATCCCTTCCAGGTCGGCTTCCAGCGTGTGGTCGACACCCTGTTTCAGTTCCTCGACACGCGCCTTGTTGATGTCGAAGCCAAGCACCTTGTATTTCTTACCGAATTCGATTGCCAGAGGCAACCCCACGTAACCCAAGCCTATGATGGCAATTTTGTTCTGATTCATAAAGAGGTATTGATTGTTTGAAAAATTTCTTAAACTGCATTACCGTTTAAGATCATTGGAAAGTTTTCTTCTATTTAACTGAATTTTATTTTGAGAAATGCAAAGATACAATAAAGCCAATAATATACCGATAGCCGCAAACATATTTCAAATATTTGCGTAACGAAATTTGCCTTAAAGCAAAAGAGGCTAACTCAGGTTTTGAGACAGCCTCTAGTAAAGAAACACAAAAAAAAATTTCCAGGAATTACTCTGCCGACAGTTTAAACTGGCTCACGGTACGTGGAAGCCATACCCGCATGGCCGACCCTCCACGGTTATCCCAAACACAGTAAGGAATAGCCACGAACGGCTGTTTGACCGAATTGAAGCCGAGGTTTCCTTCGGTAGGCTGCAATAAAAGTCCTTCTCCCTCAACCGTGTAAGTTCCATTGAAAACATCTTTTTTAAATGCGAGTTTCAAATCCGCCTTATCGGGCAAGATAAAATTATTCACATTAAAATGATTGTCTTTATCCTCGATGCAATACAAAACAGGTCCCCGTTCAAACGCCACCAAGCCACGGTCGGCTTCCACCATGTCATTTGCCACCACACGTTGGATTTTCATGGGCAGGTTGTAGGTAACCTTATCCCCTTTTTTCCAATCACGGTCGATTACCGCATATCCGTTTTCGGTTTTGGCTGCATATTCTTTTCCATTAACAAGGATTGAAATCCCAGCATCCACCGGCTCCATGTAAGAGTACAAGTTGCTTGGAACCGGTTTATTCTGCGCCCAACCCGGAATGCGCAGGCACAAGGCGAACTTTGTATTTTGAGCGGGATTTACAGTAAAATGAATGGTTCCTTCCCATGGATAATTACCTGTCTGGCTCAATCCAACCACTTTATTGCCGTTGAGTTTGAATGAAGTCGAGCTTCCGATAAAGAGGTTTACATACACATTATTTTCCTTGTGGGCATAAATATAGCCTGACACCGATGACATAAAGCGACAAACGTTGGTAGGGCAACACGAGCATACGAACCAGGGCTCACGGACATACGAACCGTCGGCAGCCAGCGGATTGGGATAAAAGAATGATTTCCCATCGAGGCTTACCCCGGAAACCACATTGTTATACAAGCTACGTTCGAGCACATCGATGTATTTCGACTCGCCGTGCAATTCGAACATGCGGAAATTCCAGTACACATTGGCAATAGCCGCGCAGGTTTCGTTGTAAGCATCTTTATTTGGCAATTCGTAGTTGTCGCCAAAGCGTTCGCCATCGCCACGGGCTCCTATCCCACCGTTGAGGTAGAATTTTTTTGAAACCATGTTTTCCCAGATACTGTCGATAGCGGCAATATATTGTTTATTTCCGGTTAGTGCTGCCACATCGGCAACTCCCGAATAAAGATAACCTGCACGCACGGCATGTCCCACCGCTTCGCGTTGATCCACAATAGGTTGGTGGTCCTGCCAATAGGTCCGGTTTTT
>DATGXD010000258.1:0-3507 GCA_035299105.1 Paludibacter sp.
AAAAAAAATAGAAATGGAATCCATTTCTATTTTTTTTTGCAACTTCCTGTTATCTAGAACCGTCCCTTGTCGTGCCTTCGGGCCTTGCTCTCATGACGGTCGTGCTTACCATTGTTTTTAAACTTTCCATTTCCTTTTTCAATAATAATCACATTCCCCCTGGGAGAATGATGATAAGGTCGGTGATGATACCAACCTCTATGCCTTCCGTTGTCGTGTTGTTGCACGACAACGCATGAGGGGGCTGCACTCAAGATTAGCAAAAAGACCCATACGGTCAAAATTGATTTTGTTTTTTTCATACTTTACATTTTAGCATTGCTTTTTCACTGGAAACCGGAAAAACAAAATCCATGCCGAAGCCATTTTCAAAACAACCAAGGAACATCTTATTTCCGGGACAGTATTTGCCCGTACTTTCCGGGAGTTCCCAGGAGTTCGAGCGCCGCTTTCGTATCCTCATCGAAACGTAGCGAATATTGAATTTCACCTTTCTGGAAATAATACCGTTTAATGATTTCAAGACTCAACAGTTCCATGATTTCCTTTTTATTGTCCTCAAGGCTTTTGGAGATATCGGGCATCAACTTAGCCTTCAGTGCCGAGAATTCGGCTGCCGCACTTTTGTCGAGTCCTTCGTATTTGGACAGGTCGTACAATTCATTGTAGTATTTCTCCGTCTGCGAAGTATAGGTGAACTTCTTCTGCATCAGGTAATCAGTGAAAGCCTTGAAATCAGCATCCGCCAGCACGAAATCGGCAGGCGGTGCAATGGTCTTATGTTTCTGGACATATTGCGTGGCAAAATCGAAATACAGGTTCTGCACATAAATATAATATGCGATATTGAGCTTACGTTCCGAGGTGGTGAGGGTGTCGGGAACAATTCCTCCCCCGTCGCGCACCTTGCGGCCATTTTTCGTGCTGTATTCAGTAGTCAGGCTATCGGGAACACGTCCCACACTCCCATCCTCGTTGCGGTGGCTATAATCAATGGCTTGGATACACCGCCCGCTGGGTATATAATATTTGGCGGTGGTGACTTTCAGGTGTCCTCCATAGCCAACCGGACGTATATTCTGCACCAATCCTTTTCCAAAGGTGCGCTCGCCAACTATTATCCCCCGGTCGAGGTCCTGCAAGGAACCCGCCAGGATTTCGGAAGCCGAAGCCGAAGACCGGTTTGCCAGCACCACCAGTTTCATATCCGGGAAAATGGGTTCGGAAGGAGTTCGGTACGTCCGGTCCGCTTCCTTGTTCTTGCCCTTGGTTGTAACCACTTCAGTTCCTTTTGGAACAAAGAAACCCACTATTTTCACCGCTTCATCAATCAACCCGCCCCCATTGTTACGGATATCGAGCACAAGCGAATTAATATGGTGGGTCTTCTGCAGTTCGCTTATGGTGCTTTTCATTTCGATGGCAGCACGGTCGGTAAACTCACTCAGCAAGACATAACCGACATTCCCGTTCAACACGGTGGAATAACGAACCGGATTCACCTGAATCTTCTCGCGCAGGAATGATTTTTCAACAGGTTTCTTTTCGCCCGGGCGGTTCAGTTTCAGCTTTATGGCGGTGTTTGGCGTGCCTTTCAGGCGTGCGCTTACATCACTTACGGAAAGCCCGGCCACGCTTTTGCCATCAATTTCGAGGATAACATCCCCTGCACGGACATCGTTTCGTTGCGCCGGCATACCTTCGTAAGGTTCGGAGACAACCACATCATTGTCCCTTTTCATAATCAGCGATCCTATCCCCGCATATTCACCCGTGGTCATGAAAGTCAGGTCATCGGTTTCTTCCTCGGGCATGTACACCGTGTACGGGTCGAGTTTTTCGAGCATGTTATCGATGGTTTGCTTCATCATTTTGTCGTAACTCAATGAATCGACATAATTGATATCCAATTCGCGAAACAGGGTATTGAAAATGCTCAGGTTCTTGCCAATGCGGAAACTCTGGTCCTTCACATCGGCTGCCTGGGTAAGTGTAGAAAAGAATGAAATCAGGATGGTTAATTGCAGTACTTTTTTCATTTGATATGGAGTGATTGGTTGATTGGGAAATTGTCAATCGGTGAGTTGCCAACAACAGTTTAGGAACTAATGAACCTTATGAACAAATTAACTCAATATATTTTTCTGCTTTTGTAAATAATCAATATATCCATTTAATATTTCCAGAAATTTATCTATCTGACTTCTACGATATTCCAGTTTATTTTCCGTTATACACCCTTCAACTGATGCACAAACCAAGGAATCCAGAATCCCTGAAATATTAGCTTAATAAACCTATCAACCGATAACCACGTTCGGCGGAAGGAATCCCGAAATATCGCGCCCGTAGGCAATCAAATCGCGTGTCACCGTCGACGAAATATACGAATATTCCGATTCGGTAAAAAGTATAACGGTCTCCACACCGGTAAGTTTCCGGTTGGCATCGGCAATGTTGCGTTCGTACTCGAAATCGCTCACTGACCGCAAACCCCGAAGCACAAAGCCAGCATCAACAGCCAGTGCAAAATCCACCGTGAGGCTGTCGTAAGCCTGTATCTTGATACGCGGGTTGTCACCGAAAGCCTGTTGAATAATGTCCATACGTTTCTCCACGGAGAACAGGGTTTTCTTGGCGGGGTTAATGCCGATTCCGATGATTATTTCGTCGAAAATCTCAAGTCCCCGCTGGACTATGCTGTAATGCCCGATTGTAAAAGGGTCGAAAGTCCCGGGGAAAATGGCTCTTTTCATATATTTTCTTCAAAATTTTTTACAAAGATAGGAAATTATCATGCCTTCTATTAAAAACCGACCAGCGAAGTGTGATTTTTTTATCATTATTCAGTTTTATTTCATCCAGCTCTGTTATCTTTGTAGATGCCAAATGCACTATTTCTAAAACGTTGCTTAAACACATGAACATTCGGAAACTCATCCTGTTTATATTCATCCCTTGGGGTTCATTAAGCCAGGCAGGCGTGTCGGCACAAAATGCAACTTCGTTTCCAATTCCATCGAAAGTGGAATTTGCCGGTAAAAGCATTGAGCTTGAGAGGTACGACATGCGCGAACGATATGACAGGGAACAAATTATCATTGCTTACAACCATTCTGTTTCCCTGTTGCAGATAAAACGCGCAAACCGATATTTCCCGTTGATAGAACCGATACTGAAAAAAAACGGCGTGCCTGACGATTTCAAATACCTGGCCGTGATTGAAAGCAACCTCGACCCGCGGGTAGTATCGCCTGCCCAGGCTGCCGGACTTTGGCAATTAATGCCCAAAACCGCCCAGCAGTTCGGACTCGAAGTGAATGACGAGGTAGACGAACGTTACCATATCGAAAAATCGACGGAAGCAGCCTGTGCATACTTCAAAAGCGCATTTAATAAATACAACAACTGGATTTCGGTGGCCGCCTCGTACAATGCGGGGATGGGCAGGATAACAGAAGAATTTAGCAAACAACAGGCAAGCAATCCGTTCGACCTGCTGTTGTC
>DATGXD010000259.1:0-16646 GCA_035299105.1 Paludibacter sp.
AATTCCCGGCAGGCGTTCCCCATTTCCCTGTTTATTTCAAAATAAAGTTTCCCTCCCGGGCGCAGGTGCTTTTTTGCAAACCCCGCAATTTCCCGGTAAAAAACCAGCGGGTCGTTGTCAGGGACAAACAATGCCAGGTGCGGTTCATGTTCCAGCACGTTGGGCAGCATTTGTTCCTTTTCCGAATCCAGCACATACGGTGGATTGCTGGCAATGATATCCCACTTTTTATCCGTTTCAGGGGCGTTCAATATGTCGAATTCCGAAAACTGCACATCCAAATGCAGGTTCAGGGCATTCCTTCGGGCAGTTTCAAGCGCCTTTTCCGAAATGTCGAAGGCATCCACTTCCGAATGGGGGAAT
Organism: Paludibacter sp.; assembly: GCA_035299105.1. Taxonomy (GTDB): domain Bacteria; phylum Bacteroidota; class Bacteroidia; order Bacteroidales; family Paludibacteraceae; genus Paludibacter. The sequence continues at coordinate 364 of DATGXD010000259.1, forward strand.
TCGTGTTTCAGGCTTATGGCAATGCAGCCGCTGCCGGTGCCAATATCCAGGATGTCCAATTTGTCGCCGCGATGGTGTTCGTTGCAAATCCAGTCCACCAGTTCTTCGGTCTCGGGGCGTGGAATCAGCACCGAATTGTTCATCTCGAATTTAAGCCCGTAAAATTCCGTTTCGCCTAATATATACTGTATAGGAAAAAAAACTTTCAATTTTTCGATAAAACTTTCAACAGATCCTTGTTGTTGAATAGAAAAAAACGTATTTTTGTTAATTATAATTTCGGCGCGCGAAAAACCGGTCAGTTTTTCCAGAATCAAATTACTGAAACCCCTGATCTCATTATCGGAATACAAACCCTGAAGTTCGGTCTGAATTTTTTTGATGGCGTTTTGCATGCCGCAAAGATAATTAAAAAACCAGTTTTGGTCTGCATGTTTAGCATTTGAAGGCACAAGTAAGTAAGCATTCATAATTAATGATATGTTTTTTTGCCAATAATCAGGTAGACAGACTTGTAACTCGTAACTAATTACTTGTAACTACTTATGAACTACGAAGCAAAATATATGGCGCGTTGCCTGCAACTGGCAAAGCTTGGCGAGAGTCATGTAGCCCCCAATCCAATGGTGGGTTCGGTGATTGTTTGTAATGGTGAAATTGTCGGGGAAGGATGGCACCGGCGTTTTGGTGAACCCCATGCCGAACCCAACGCCATTAATTCGGTTAAGAACGCGGAATTGTTGCAAAATGCGACCTTGTACGTCAACTTGGAGCCTTGTTCGCATTTCGGGAAAACTCCTCCCTGTGCCAACCTGATTGTGAAAAATAAAATACCGCGGGTTGTTGTCGGCACGCTCGACCCGAACCCGAAAGTTTCGGGGCGTGGCGTTGAAATCCTGAGGAGTGCCGGTGTCGAAGTGGTCGTGGGTGTTTTGGAACCGGAATGCAGGGAATTGAACAAGCGCTTTTTTATTTTCCAGGAACAAAAACGCCCCTATGTGCTTCTGAAATGGGCGCAGACACAAGATGGGTATATCGATAAAAACAGGACTGCCCCGGACCAGAAAGCACTGGCCATTTCGAATTCGATAACGAGCCAGTTGACCCATAAGATGCGCTCCGAAAACCAGTCGATCATGGTTAGCACCAATACGGTGCTGCTTGATAACCCCACGCTTACCGTGAGGAACTGGACGGGGAGGAATCCTGTCCGGGTAGCCATCGACAGGCAAGGACGAATTCCGGAAAAAAGTAACCTGCTTGATGGGAGCGTACCCACAATTGTACTTACCGAAGTGGAAAAACTTCCAAAAACGCATGTGGAATACGTCCCGGTAAAATTCGATGGCGATAACCCCCTGCGGTTCCTGGAAAAATTGTACGAACGCAACATTCATTCTGTATTGGTTGAAGGCGGGGCGCAGTTGCTCAAAAGTTTTATCGACTCGGGATGTTGGGATGAAGCCAATGTGGAGGTTTCCCCGGTGCATGTTTCCGATGGGGTCAAGGCGCCAACACTAAATGCCATGCCTGCCGGATGCCAGGTTTTTAACGGGCATGAATGGTTTTTTTACAGGAACAATCCAAAGCCAGGATAATCGGGCTGCCACCTTCCGGTCCAACTCCCGGCTTGTTGAGCGGCAACTAACGTTAGGTCTTAAATTTAATGCTGAAAAATCATATAGGAAATCATGACACGGATTTTGGCCATTATTTTCATTGTTTTGTATGTTTATACCATAGTAAGTACGATTTCAGTGCTTTTGCTCGAAAACAGGAATCCCGTGAAGTCGCTGTCGTGGATGCTGGTACTCCTTTTTTTCCCTTTCATTGGGCTGCTCTTATATTTGCTGCTTGGACAGGATTACAGGAAGAAAAAGATTATTTCTAAAAAGAGCATCCGGCAAGTAACCGAGCGCCCTGTGACAACATTTGAAATTGATAAGCTCGATACGGCATTTTTCAGCAAGGGCCAACTCAACCTCATTAAGCTGCTGTATAAAAACAGCGAGGCCAAAGGTTATTCGCACAATAAAATCGATGTACTCTCGACAGGGGAAACCATATTCGAAGCGCTTTTCGAGTCCATACGCAATGCAAAGAACCATGTCCACATCGAGTTTTTTATTTTCGACGACGATGTTATTTCGAACCGCTTGAGGGAACTGCTGATTCAGAAAGCCCGCGAGGGGGTTCGGGTGCGCATGATTTACGACTACTGGGGAAGCTTCGACTTGTCGAAAAAATACCTGAATTCCCTCCGCGAGGCCGGCGTGTACGTGCGGGCATTCCTGCCGTTCCGCTGGAAGATTTCAAGAAGCAGCAAAATCAATTACCGGAACCACCGCAAGATAGTGGTGGTCGACGGGGAAATTGGGTTCACGGGTGGGCTGAATGTGGCCGACCGCTATATATTCGGCAATAAGCTCGGGTCTTGGCGCGATACTTTTGTTCGGTTCGAGGGGTCGGTTGTTCATGGGTTGCAGTTATTGTTCCTCATTGATTGGTATTTCGTGGAGCAAAAGCTGATTGTCGGTTCAAAGTATTTCCCGGAACCCCGGAAATTCGGCGAGAACCTTGTCCAGATTGTCAACAGCGGGCCCGATACCGACTGGGAAGCCATTATGCAGGGGATTGCTTCGGCAGTTATGTCGGCAAAAAAGTATGTCTATATTCATTCGCCCTATTATATGCCTACCGAAGTCATTGCAAGCTGTATCGAAATGGCTGCGCTGAGCGGCGTCGATGTCCGGCTGATTGTACCCACCCGTTCCGACTCAAGGCTTTCGGATGCTTGCACAAATAGTTTCCTGGGGCATGCGCTCGAAGCCGGGGTCCGGGTTTTCAAATACCGGGAAGGTTTCCTGCACAGCAAAGCCATAGTTATCGACGATTTTATTTCCATTGTAGGGTCCTGCAATATGGATGAACGGAGTTTTGTCCAGAACTTTGAGGCGAACGCCTTTATTTATGATGAACAAACAGCACTTGCATTGCAGGCGCTATTTGTCAACGACCTTGTTCGTTGCGATGAAATCACCCTGGATGAATGGGGCAAACGGAAGAGGAAACAGAAAATGCGGGAGTCGATAGCCCGGCTTTTCAGCCCGCTTATGTAGCTCGTATTGAGCTATTAGCAATTTTTATTCGAAAAATAGGGTGCGAAAATTTCATTTCAAACAATTTTTTTGTAATTTTGCACCACCAAAAATGAGCGGGATGTAGCTCAGCCCGGTTTAGAGTACTCGTCTGGGGGGCGAGTGGTCGCAAGTTCGAATCTTGTCATCCCGACTACCTGTTGTCGAAGGCTTACACGGAAGTGTAAGCTTTTTTTTTGGTTCCACCTGCAATGGCCTCGTTATAAAATCACATTGCCGCATGGAATAGGAACCCTGGCTCACAAATCCATCCTTTTACCGCATGGGATTGAATCCCATGCTCACAAATTCCTCTTCATCGCGTGGGGTTAAAACCCCACGCTCACAAAATTAATCGTCGCTATGCGACTTGCTATTTGGGTTAGCAAGTCGGATAGCAACGACCGAACTTCTCACATAGGGTTTCAACCCTATGTGAGTTCCCCCGGGTTTTACAGGTTCTAACTAACAATATTAAAAACATTAAATTTTGTATAAGTAGATTTGGAAGTTGGCTTTCTCCTATTCTTGGTTCCCAACTGTTGAACCTGCCTGTGTGTTTGCTAGAATTTTAAGGATTCGTTGGCCTAAAACTCGTATTTGCAACATGAGCGACCCTTATTTGATACGAAATGATACCACTGTGGACTGAAATTCGGGATATTTTTGTGAAAAACAATGGCGGAGGCTACTTTGGTTTGAATGCTTAAGATGCAGGAAGTTTTGACTTGATTTGGATTTTGATAACTTATGTTTAATTCTTTTCTATTGAAAAACACACTTGTATTAAAACTTTTTTACCTTTGTCATTGTTTGAATAAATTATTAACTTTAAATTAAAAATCAATTATGAGTGAAAATCATGTGATTCGATGTGTTCAGAAGGGGATAAGGAACCTGTTGGGCAAGTATTCAATCCTGGCCATTTTGCTATGTTCGTTCGAACTGGTATCGGCTCAAGCTTCTTCCGGGAAGATTTCCGGGAAAGTAATTTCAGAATCAGGCGAACCCCTGATAGGTGTAACGGTCATGGTGAAGGGAACTAACACCGGTACAGTTACGGATGTGAATGGGGCATTCACCTTGCAAACCAAAGAAGGGGAAACCTTAAATGTTTCGTACATCGGCTATGTACCCCAGTCGGTGAAGGTGACCGGGTCTAACTTAACAATCAGGTTGAAGGAAGACACAAAAAGCTTGGATGAAGTGGTGGTTATAGGTTACGGTGTTCAAAAGAAGAAATTAGTAACCGGTGCTACCGTGCAGGTGAAAGGGAGCGACCTATCCAAAATGTCTACCGTAAATATGGTTGAAGCCTTGAAAGGTCAGACACCGGGTATCACCATTTCCTCTCCTTCTGCTCAGCCAGGGGAAAGTCCAAAAATTGTTGTCCGTGGTATTGGTACGGTTAATAAAACAACTCCCCTTTATATTGTTGACGGAGTTCAAACTGGCGATATTTCATATTTGAATTCAAACGATATTGAATCCATTGATGTCCTGAAAGATGCTGCATCAGCCGCAATTTATGGTGTGAATGGTGCTAATGGGGTTATTCTGGTTACAACAAAAACCGGAAAAGCAGGTAAACCCCAAATATCATATGATGGATATTATGGGGTTCAAAATTTATACAAAAAAATGCCTTATTTGAATTCTCGTGAATATGCGGTTATTATGAATGAGCAAAATATTAACTCAGGACAATCTCCAGCTTTCCCTACAGATGCCGCATCGATGGCTGCATTGGGAAAAGGTACTGATTGGGTGAATGAGTTGGTTACTAAAAACGCTCCCATGCAAAATCATTCGTTGGCTTTTGCCGGAGGAACCGATCAAAGCATATATTCCATGGGATTGTCTTACAGTGGTCAAGAAGGTATTGTGGGAGGAGCGAGCAAGTCTGGCTACAACAGGTACACCTTCAGGGTTAATACAGAACATAAACTTTGGAAGAACTATATAAAAGCCGGTCAACATCTTACCTATACAAATACAGCAAAAAAAGGTGTGAGTACCAATAATTTGTATGACAATATAGTGGGAAAAGGGTATTCCACTTCTCCTCTTTTTGCCGCAGATGATGCTGATGGATTCCTTAATCCTGCTGGGGGAAGGGAGACCAGTCCCGTCTTATTTATGAAATATAATTACTTCAATGCCCGCAAAGAAGATAAAGTAATTGGAGATGTTTATCTTGAAGTGCAACCTATCAAAGAGCTTACATTGAAGAGTACGTTTGCAGTAGATTTTGCTTCAGGCTCATATCGCAGTTATACCCCTGTTTACAATATTGGTTTTGAAACCCGGAACGATATTAGTTCTGTTTCGCAGGATATGTGGAATAACAAGGTTATGACTTGGGAGAATACCGCTCATTTTGTAAAAACGATTGGTAAAAACAATATTGACGGTTTAGTCGGGATGTCAGCTAAAATGAATGCCGGTGAATACATTTACGGAAAAAAATATAATCTTTTGATAGACGATTATGAATATGCGTGGTTATCTAACGCTAAAAATATTCCTACTGTAGAAACTGATGTTGTTGGAAAACCAGATAACACCCAAAGATTATTGTCGTATTTCGGACGTGTAAATTACAATTATGATGAAAAGTATTTGTTGACAGCTATTTTCCGGACTGATGGTTCGACTCGTTTCAGTAAAATAAATAGGTGGGGCTATTTTCCCTCGTTTTCAGCAGGTTGGGTCGTTACAAATGAGGAATTCATGAAGCCTGCCACTAACTGGATAGACTTCCTTAAAATACGCGCAAGTTGGGGACAAAATGGAAATCAGAACTTTGAAGATTATAAATGGATGTCAACTCTGACGACGAAGAACGGGGGATACTCTTTTGGCTCGACTGAAGGTGCTTTATCTACTGGTATTTATGCTGAAAGATTATCCAATCCCAATTTAATATGGGAAACTTCCGAACAGATAAATGCAGGTTTTGATGCAAGGTTATTAAATAGCAAGCTGAATGTTTCATTCGAGTATTATTCCAAAGGAACAAAAGATTGGATTGTGGATGCTCCAACGGCTACTATAAAAGGGGCTAAACCTGAATTTATCAATGGGGGTACGGTTGTGAATAGTGGTGTTGAATTGTCTCTTGGTTATAACGATGCGGTTGGCAAATTTAATTATTTTGTAAATGGCAATATCAGTTACAACAAAAATAATGTTAAGGAAATTAAAAATGCTGGAGGATTTTTTGAAGGAGGTGGAAACTTGTTGTATACAAATGCGCCAAACTTTTTCAGGGTTGAACCAGGCATGCCAATCGGTTATTTTTATGGATTAAAAACTGATGGCATTTTCCAAAACGAACAGGAAATTCAAAACTACAAATCCTCCGATGGAACGGTTATTCAACCTCTTGCAGAGCCCGGCGATATAAAATTTGTTGATTCTTACCAAGATGGTAAAATCGATGAAAAGGATCGCACATATATAGGAAATCCAAATCCTGATTACGTTTTAGGATTCTCATTCGGTGGAGAGTATAAAGGTTTTGACTTTTCTGTAGCTACGCAGGGGCAGTTTGGACAACAAATTGCAATGGGATTCATACATAATTATAATAGTCCAAAATCAAATTACAATCAAGTGTATTTGAACCGCTGGCATGGTGAAGGTACTTCAAACCATTGGCCGAGAGTTACAAATAATACCGAAGGCAATAGAAACTGGACTTATATGAACGATCTTCTGATTACCAATGGAGATTACCTGAAAATATCGAATGTCACCATAGGATATGATTTTAAAAAATTATGGAAATCGTCACCATTGACACAAATGAAACTTTATTTCTCAGCACAAAACCTGTATACATTTACAAAATATATTGGGATGGATCCCGAAATTGGTTATGGTGTTGACGATACCTCAGGTCATGGTTATTCAACGGGTATTGATGTTGGTTATTACCCTCATCCGCGCAATTATTTGGTAGGACTTAGTGTTAAATTCTAATATTGATTACAATGAAAAATAAATTAAAATATTTATATATAGCAATCCTTTTGGGTGGCGCAACATCTTGCAGCGATACTTTTCTTGATAATAAACCCATCACAGAACAGACTGCCCAAGGGTACTTTCAAACGCCCAAAAACGCTTTGGAGGGTTTGACCGGATGTTATAATGGATTACTTCTTGATAGCTGGGCGAATATTTATTTTATTTCTACCATTGCCTCCGATGAAGCATTTTCCGGCGGGGGACAAGGTGAAGCTAGCTCGGGAGTTCCATTTGGTTGGGATGAATTCAAAGATGGCGGTGCACTGAATCAAAATACGGATATTTGGACTCACAGATATACTGCAATATTCAGGTGCAACTCATTGTTGGAAAATCTGGCTACTGTGAATTGGGGCGACCAAGCGGCTTTGGCTGCAAGATATGAAGCCGAAGCACGTTTCCTAAGAGCCTATTATTATTATGATTTGGTTCGTTTCTTTGGGAATGTGCCGTTGCTTACTTCGTCACAGGTGGACGTTAAAACACCGCAAGCTGATCCGAATTCTGTATATACGCTTATTGCAAACGATTTGAAATTTGCAATTGAAAATCTGCCAGCAACGGCTTATAGCAGTATAAGTTCAAATGAATATGGCCATGCCACAAAATGGGCCGCAGAGTCCCTTATGGCACGTGTATATCTATTCTACACCGGACGTTATGCTAAAAACGACCTTGTTGGAGTTGTAGATAAGGCAGCAGCATTGGGTTATGTTGAAGATGTTATAAACAATGGCGGCTTTGGATTAATCAGCGAGTTTAAAAATCTTTGGCCGGCATCTACAGCTACAGGAGCAGGTGTTTATGCAGGAGAGGATAACAAGGAAACAGTATTTGCCATCAAATACACTTGGGGTTCTCATGGTGATCTTGGGGATAATCAATGGCTGATTAGCATGGGATTGCGCTGGCATGACGGAACTCCTGCCCCATATTCGTGGGGATGGGGACAAGGAACTATATCTAAAAAATACTGGAATGATGTGTATGAAGCTGGAGATGCGCGTAAAACCGCAAGTATAATTTCTGTTGCAGATGAACTTGGGAATTCAACAAGTACATTTAATACTGATGGTACTGTTAATTCCGCAGGTGCGCCCTTCAATTCTAAGCAGTTTGCCGATTATACAGGGTACTTTAATAAAAAATATGTGCCTTTATCAGTTAAGTCGACTGATAAAAGTTCCGGAAAACCTATATTTATGGAATATCCAAAGTTCCTTAATGAAAGTAATAATGCACAATATGATCAATTTCAGGATTGGGTTGTTATCCGTTATGCTGATGTGTTGCTAATGGCTGCTGAGTTGGGTTCTGCTAATGCCCAAACGTATTTAGACGCAATACGCGACAGGGCATTTGGAGATCAGGCACACAGGATTCCTGCTTCAATTGATAATATAAGAAAGGAACGTCAGCGCGAGCTTGCCTTTGAAGGAATAAGGTATTGGGACCTTTTGAGGTATGGCTCTACTGTTGCTGCTCAGGAAATCAACACAACAGAAGTTGTTACGGAAGGAAATGTTAATAAAACAAAGAATATTGTTTTTGACATAACCAAAAATGGTCTTTTCCAAATACCGCAAGACGAAATTGACAGGTCATATATTGATGGCGTTCATTATTTAGTTCAAAATCCAGGTTGGTAATTTTAAATTTTTAATACAATGAAAATAAATAAATTAATATATGTTGTGTTCGGATTGACACTTCTCTTAAGTGCATGTAATCCGATTGAAAAAAGCTACTCTTTAGGTGGCGTATTGTCCGAAGAAAAAGTTTCTTCGGGTATATCTGTGGCGAATGAAAAACCGGGAAACAACAAGTTGATTTTAAAAAACAACTTGACAGGTGTAGCTGGAATGTGGGATTATGGAACCGGAACTTCCTTGAAAAAAGATTTGGAAGTTGTTGTGCCTCCTGGTACCTATAATGTGAAATTTACAGCTTTATGCGATGGTGGGGTAACAACAGTGTCCAAAACAGTTGAAGTTACACAAGTGGATTATGAGTTGGACATTGAGTGGACATATCTGTGTGGAACCCCTGAAGAAGGAGGAAAAACATGGGTATGGGCTACAGGAAATCCTAATTTGGGCTATGGTGGCACAAGCACCTTGTATGGGAACGGTGGAGAATTTGCCAATTCGCCCGAATGGTGGAAAGGTGATGCTGCTGAAATTGGTGATGCCGGATTGTATGATGAAATGAAATTCACATACACTGGTGTGGAACTAATTGATAAATCGGACGCTTCTACTATTGTGACTTCTACTTCTGGTAAATTCACTTTAGATAACAAAATCAAAAGTGTTTCGGGGCACAATATTGCCGGAACTTTGACATTCCCGTTTTTCCCCATGGGAAAAAAATTAGACGATGAAGCAAAATTCGATAATGCGTACAAATTCGAACTCGTCAAACTTACGGCTGATGAGATGACGCTACGTTTAAGAGGGTCTAGTGGTGGCTGGTCTATTTTGTATTTATTAAAACGAAAAGGTTACGTGTATCCTTGATCAAACTGATTAATATGGTGTCCAAGCTTTTTGGACACCATATTTTTTTGTTATCAACAAACGAATAATTTTATAGAACAATTGTGCAGGAGAGTGTAATCACTTTTCTTTAATTCAACAAATAATTAAAAATGATTATCCGTTGTACTACCTAAATTGATTTTTGTATGTAACCGAGGCTATCATAAGCCTGTCAAATAAATTTTCTCCAAAATATCTTCTGTTGAATTTATAACAAAATTCATTCAGGTAATTTTGAAGATATTCAGGTTTAATATCGTGATAAATATCCAGTAACATTCGTTTAGCGTTACTGATTGCTATATGAACCCAAGGCAATACCTTTCCAATTTCTTCTTTTGGTATTACTTGTGGTCGGTGTTCTTTGACAATATCTTTTAATTTGACGTAAGAAGTTGAGTCGTCAGAATCAATGGTTGATTCTTTGGTTACATTATTCTCAACTAATGAATTTATCGTAACCGATCTCAAGTCATTTATGACAATCATCTTAATGTGCCCAACTTGCCTGGGTTTACCTTTTTTGGTTGTTTGTCCTTCAATGGGTTGACTTTCTGCCATTACAAGAACTTTGCTCTTTTTCTGACTTCCACGACCTCTTTTCAATGGCTTTTTCTTTTCGTCATCAGGAGTTTCCGTAGAAAAGAAACCTTCATCTAATTCGATTATACCTGATAATGAATACATTTCGTCTCGTTTTCCCATGATCTCACGTAGTTTATGGAGCAAAGTCCAGATTGGTTCGTAACGCTTATGACCCAATTGACGTTGAAGTTCTGCCGCTGAAAAGCTTTTCTTTGTGCTTGTCAACAAGTGAATAGCTATAAACCAATAACGAAATGGTAATTGAGAACCATGCATAACTGTATTAGCGCGTAAACTTTGACGTTTACCACATTTTTTGCATTCATAGCATTCTTTGTCTTGTTTCCAATAATGACTTGTACTTCCACAATGGGGACAAACAACGCCTTGTTGGTCTCGGAACTCTTTAAATTTGACTCTACAACTTGTTTCGTCGGGATATTGTGCAACAAAATTTAGTAAATTCATGCCGTTTTTGATTAGTCCTTACAAAGATAATCATTATAGGTAAAATATCGGATAATCATTTAATTAAATTATCAATTTTATGAAATCTAAAATTTTTCTTTTTTTTGTAGTTTTAATATTTGAGATTCATACTGTTCAGTCTAAGACATTTTCTTATACATATACCATGGATAACACATATATTGGGATTCAAAAGTTTGGTGAACTTTATGATGCACGCACTGGCGAACTGAATGGTTTATTGGTAGGTGGTTCACCAACCTTGTCTAGTAGAGGGTATATTGAGTTTAATATGACGAATTTTAATCAAGTTTCAACGTATGCAACCAATAAAAATGCGAAATTGAGCCTTACCACGAATAATTCGGATGTATCACTTATTAAAATTAATAAATTAAAGAGGGTTAGTATTGCCAGTTTTGACGGCGGCATCGACAGCCTTAAAAGCATCTGGGCGGCTTTAGTTGGTACAAATATTAAAACTCTTGAAATGTGGCCTGGCGAAAATTATGTAATTGAAGACGCAGCATTAACAGATTATTTTTTTAATAACATTGGGCGCAAAGTTGCATTAGGATTGGTTAATTCTAATGAGACTGAAAAAGAGGCGTGGTTCAATGAAGATGCTAGCATAACTTTGTCATATGATATTGAACTACCTAATGTTCCAACATTATCAATCCCTGGCTATAGCGTAACAACTACGGGTTGTACTCTTAATTGGACAGAGTCAAGTGGAAGAGCACAGAAATATTATATTTACAAAAATGGGGCTTACTTAGATGCTACAATTAGCAAATCATATAATGTTTCTGGTTTAACACCTGGTAGCAATTACATATTCACCGTAAGTGCATATAATGAAGCAGGTGAAACATCGCAGAGTTCAGGAATAACTGTTTCGACAAAACTTTCGCCCCCAAATTTATCGATGCTTTATAATACATCAACTAGTGTTATGCTTTCTTGGAATGCGTCTTCTGGGATAGTTTCCGGGTATAAAATTTATAATAATGGTTCTTTAATAGCTACAACAAATTCTTCCACCACTACAGCATTGATATCTTTAGCAGCAAATACACAATACAAGTTTACGGTAAGCAGTTATAATAGTAGTGGTGAATCAGCACCATCGTCTATATTGAGTTTGTCAACAACTCCACCTTCCGCACCAACAGTGACAGTAACTAATATCACTGCTAATAGCTATACTGTTTCTTGGAAGCCATCAGGTGGTATGATTAGAGGATACATTGTGATTAAGAATGGCACGTTTTTAGGCACTACAACGAATAATTCCAGTAGCTTTTCAAATTTGCAACCTGCAACGAATACAACGTATACAATCTCAGCTTATAACGATTGGGGAACTTCGGCTGGAAGTTCTGTAGTTGCCTTGACTAAACCATTGGCACCAACCAGCCTGTCCCTTTCTAAAAATTCGTGTATATTTAATGTTTTAACGTGGAATGCATCATCTGGTACAGTCACTGGTTATAATATCTATCAAAATGGCGTTAAAGTATCTACGGTTGCTACAACTGGTGGAGTGATTGGGAACCTAACCCCTAATACCCAATATTCATATACGGTTACCAGTTATAACTCTAGTGGAGAATCTAATCAGTCCTCAATTTTAAATGCAACAACCTTGAACACTCCAGCTGATCCTGCAAACTGTCATGTAGGTCGCCCTTATTCCGGTTCTCCTTATTTGTTTTCATGGACAGAATCTGATCCTAATGTTCAAGGTTACGTTGCCCAACAGTTATTACCGGTAGCAACATCACCTGTAACAACTACTAATACATATTCCTTTGTAGGTGAGTTTACTCCGTATACTTTCTATAAATTTTCTGTTTATGCTTATACGGGAGTTATGGGTGAAGGTTGTTCATCAGGAATTGTTTATGTTGAATTTTTTACAGATGCATCTGGGCAACCAATCCAAAGATCTGGAGCACCTGCCAATAGAAACTCAAGTGAAACTAATTTATCAGAAGATCAATCTATTACATCGGATATGATTTCGCACAGTGCTGCTGTTAATCTTTTTCCTAACCCAGTTGTAAATAAATTGTTTGTTTCTGGAACGACAGTACCTTTTGATGTCGTTTTGATGAATTTACAAGGTCAAGTACAATATGAGGGAAAAAATATTACCGGTGAAATTGATATGTCGGAATTTAGGAGTGGTATTTATCTACTAAAAATTAGACATAAAGAAAAAGAAACGATTTATAGAATTGTAAAGCAATGATTTGTTGATAGTGCATTAATTAATGAGAGCAAGTAGTTTATTTTCAACTACCTTTCTAAGGATTATTACGATTCTCATTAACTAGTAACGTTCACTTTCTTTAGCGATTAATTTGAGAGGCTGGCTGTTTCGGTATGTAACTTCCAGCCTCTTTTTTCATCTTGTGCCATACTGTTAATATGGCGGTAATGCCGTATGATTTTGAGGGTTGAGTTATTGATCTGAGTCACCCTTTGCTGCAAGCCAATGTGTATTATCCAATTGAAGATAGGATATGCAACAAAAGCGGCTATCTTTCAATACAAAACGATGCGTAAATTTTGTAGATATAAATATATCTTTGTTGCAACAATAGATATTTCATTCAAAGGAGCTAATGAAAACTTAAGTGATTGTCCGAAAAGCGACCTATTTACCCCTCAAAGTCTTTCACCCGACTGGCCTCGTCAGGTGAGCCAAAAAACAAGTGAAGTTGGCGTTTCATTCGTGAAAATTTGTGCAATTCGTGGTTTGTTTCTTAAGATACAAGAAGTAATTCGTGGGTTGGGGCGGAAGCCCCATTGTGAATAAAATACAGGTTGTTTGCAGATAATCATTAAAACTTATAAAGGACAAGTGAAGCGCGACACAACTCAAGGAGGGACATCTGCTAACTTTGAATGCCAAAATGCCCATTATACTGCTTAATGCCGATTACTCGCAACCAATTTCTTTGAAAGATTCTAATAAATGGACCATAAAAAACAATTATTCACACATGAAATTAAATGTATTAGTTTTAATTGCAATCGCTTTGTTTGTTCAGGCTACAGCGAGTGCGGAAAAGGGAAAAAGAAAGTCTACGCCACTGGCAGATAGGGCTATCAACGTAGATTACAGTGTTGAGAATGGTGCTATGAACACCATGTTCAAACAGTGTGTTGGAGCCGGAAGGGCCAACGAAGGGCTTCGGGCCGATTGGCAACAACAATTGGCGTTTGTAAAGAAAGAGTGCGATTTCAAATACATCCGCATGCATGGCCTATTGACGGACGATATGGCTGTGTACTCCGAGGATGGAAAAGGTAATCCGCAATACAATTACATGTACATTGATGCTTTATACGATTATCTTTTGAGCATTGGTGTAAAACCATTCGTTGAATTGGGATTCATGCCAAATGCGTTGGCCAGCGGCAAGCAAACCATTTTTTGGTGGAGGGGAAATGTTACTCCGCCGAAGGATTTCCAAAAATGGGAAGATTTTATTCGCAATCTGACCCAACATTTTACCGAACGTTATGGCGTTGATGAGGTAAAAACGTGGTATTTTGAAGTTTGGAACGAGCCAAATCTTTCTCCCGGATTCTGGACAGGGACGCAAGCCGACTATTTTAAATTGTATAAATATTCCGTTCAAGGCATTAAAAGCGTAAACCCGGATTACAAGGTAGGTGGACCGGGAACTGCTGGTGCAGCCTGGGAGAGCGAAATGATAGAATATTGTACTAAAAATAATCTCCCCATCGATTTTATAAGCACCCACTCGTATGGTGTTAATCAAGGGTTTCTTGATGAATATGGCAACAGTGGTACAGTATTGAGCAAAGATCCGATGGCTGTAAGCGGAGATGTACTTCAATCCCGCAAAGAGATTGCTGCTTCTGCAAAACCAAACCTGGAGTTGCATTATACCGAATGGAGCGCATCTTACACTCCTGCCGATCCTATTCACGATAGTTATCATGAAGCGGCATACATTCTGGAAAAAATCAAACAGGTCGGAAGTGCTGCCAATTCCATGTCATACTGGGTGTTTACGGATGTTTTTGAAGAACCTGGACCTCGTTTCACACCTTTTCACGGCGGGTTCGGACTGCTCACTATCCAGGGAATTCCAAAATCGGCATTTTATGCTTACCAATTTATGAATAAACTTGGAAAAACTGAATTAAAAAATACAGATACACGCTCGTGGGCAACTAAAACGGATAATGGCGTTCAATTGCTTCTTTGGGATTTTACAAATACCCTTCCGGATTCTGTAAATAATCAAACATATTATGTAAAAGATCTGCCCTCAAAATCCAAAGGTAAAGTGAAAGTTAGTATATCTCACGTACCGGCAGGAACATATACGTTGGAAATTTATAAAGTAGGTTATCGCGTTAATGATGCTTACACGCAATATGTAGACATGGGTAAGCCGAAACAATTGAACAAACAGCAGGTGGAGGGGTTGAAGAAACAAAACGACGGTTCCCCTGTCCTGGTGGAAACAATCGAGGTGAAACCTGATGGATTTTCGAAGGAACTTGACCTCCGGGAAAACGATGTTTTCCTGTTGAATTTGGTAAGAAAGTAGAGACAAGTCAGAAAATAATTCAGATACAATGGAAACTCCATTGTATCTGAATTCAATTGAAAATCTATTCTACACTAACTTTCTTGGTCAAATAAATATTTCCTGAAGAATTGCCCAGCCTGAGGACAAAATCACCTGCTTCAACTTTCCAGCCTTTGGCTTTCTCATCATAATAAGCCAAATCGGAAACCTTCACATTCAACTCAACCGTTTTTGTTTCACCTGGTTGGAGGAACACCTTCTCGAAAGCTTTTAACTCTTTTTCGGGGCGAAGAACCGAACAAACGGGGTCGCTCACATAAAGTTGGGCCACTTCGGCGCCAAAGCGCGAGCCTGTGTTTTTTACCATAACCTTCAGGTGTATTACATCGCCAGCCTGGTAGGTTTCTTTATCGGTAGAAAGTTGGGCAAACTCGAATCCGGTATATGAAAGCCCATAGCCGAAGGGGAATTGTGGTGCAATTTTCTTTGTGTCGAACCAACGGTAGCCTACCAGGATATCTTCTTCGTAGTTCACTTTCAGGTTGCGGCCGGGGAAGTTTCCCAAGGCATGCGCAGGCGATTGTTCCAGCGACACCGGCAGTGTAAATGGCAGTTTCCCGGAGGGATTCACTTTCCCGCTCAATACGTCGGCCACTGCGTTCCCGGCTTCCATGCCTCCAAACCAGGCCCACAATATGGAGGGAACACGGTTTGCAATACCAGCAAGTTCAAGCGGTGAGCCTGCGATAATGACCACTACCGTGTTTGGGTTTGCTTTTGCCACTTCGGCAATCAGGGTTTCCTGCCCATAAGGCAGGCGCATGTGCATCCTGTCGAACGACTCGGTATCGAAATCGTGGTTCAAGCCTCCGAAAATGATGGCCACATCCGATTTTTTGGCAGCAGCCACGGCTTCATCGATTAATTTCCAA
>DATGXD010000260.1:0-8940 GCA_035299105.1 Paludibacter sp.
GAACAGGAAAAAGGAAAACATTACTCGAAAGTGATTTATGCCGTGGACAATATCACGGTAGGATTCAAAAACAATATCCCGCTCTGGCTTTTCGGGTTCCTTTATTAATCTAAAACACAGACAATTAAATATATCAACACAAAATCTTTAATCATTCATAAATTACAAACACAATGTCTAAATCAAAAAAATTTTTAACCTGTGATGGTAACCAGGCCGCTGCGCATATAGCTTATATGTTCAGCGAAGTAGCCGCCATTTACCCCATCACCCCATCGTCGACCATGGCTGAATATGTTGACGAATGGGCAGCTAACGGACGGAAAAACATTTTCGGAGAAAAAGTACAGGTTCAGGAAATGCAATCGGAAGGTGGTGCCGCAGCAGCCATGCACGGAGCTCTCCAGGCAGGTGCGCTAACTACCACTTTCACTGCTTCGCAGGGATTGCTGCTCATGGTTCCAAACATGTACAAGGTTGCCGGCGAATTGCTCCCGGGCGTTTACCATGTTTCGGCCCGTGCATTGGCTTCACATGCTTTGTCAATTTTCGGTGACCACCAGGATGTCATGGCTGTTCGCCAAACAGGCTGTGCCATGTTTGCCACCGGTTCGGTTCAGGAAGTTATGGACTTGGCAGCCGTAGCCCACCTTGCAGCAATCAAAACGCGTGTTCCATTCGTACACTTCTTCGATGGTTTCCGCACCTCGCACGAAATCCAGAAAATCGAACAAATCGACCAGGACGAAGTGGCTGCCCTGATTGACCAGGATGCATTGAAGGAATTCCGCAAACGTGCTTTGAACCCCGAAAACCCGGTTGCGCGCGGTACTGCCCAAAACGATGACATCTATTTCCAGGCACGCGAAGCCTGCAATCCTTTCTACGATGCAATTCCTTCTATTGTAGAAGATTATATAAACAAACTCAATGCTATCACCGGGCGCAATTATGGCCTGTTCGATTATTACGGGGCCGAAGATGCCAATCGCGTAATCGTCGCCATGGGTTCTGCTACCGAAGCTATCCGCGAAACTGTAGACCACCTGAATGCCAAAGGCGAAAAAGTAGGTTTGATTTCAGTGCATTTGTACCGTCCGTTCTCTGCAAAACATTTCTTGTCGGTATTGCCAAAAACGGCCACACGTATTTGCGTAATCGACCGCACAAAAGAACCGGGTGCAGGTGGCGAACCCCTGTACCTTGACGTAAAAGATGTATTGTACTCACAAGCTGCCAACAGGCTGGTTGTAGGTGGACGCTATGGCTTGTCTTCCAAAGACTTTACCCCGTCGCAAGTACTGTCGATTTACGAAAACCTGGCTTTACCCGAACCTAAAAACCAATTTACGGTGGGTATCGTTGATGATGTCACGTTCACTTCGCTTCCATTGAAACCCGAAGTTTCGTTGGGCGGCGAAGGTACTATCGAAGCCAAATTCTACGGTTTGGGCGCCGATGGTACAGTTGGCGCCAACAAAAACTCCATCAAAATCATTGGCGACAACACCGACAAATACTGCCAGGCTTATTTCTCGTACGACTCGAAGAAATCGGGCGGGTTCACTTGCTCGCACCTGCGTTTCGGCGACACCCCTATCCGCTCAACCTACCTGGTGACTACCCCCGACTTTGTAGCATGCCACGTTCAGGCATACCTGCGTTTGTACGATGTAACCAAAGGGTTGAAGAGAAACGGCACTTTCCTGCTGAACACCGTTTGGAATGCGGAAGAAGTAAAACGCAACCTGCCCGCCAACGTGAAGAAATACCTGGCTGCCAACAATATCAGCCTGTATATCATCAACGCCACCAATATTGCCGAACAAATCGGATTAGGAAACCGTACGAACACCATCCTCCAATCGGCATTCTTCAAAATCGCCAACGTGATTCCTTACGAACTGGCTGTGGAGAAAATGAAATACGCCATCAACAAATCGTACGGCAAAAAGGGTGAAGAAATCGTAAAAATGAACTACGCCGCAGTTGACCGCGGTGGCGAATATACCAAGGTTGATGTTCCTGAAGAATGGTCACTCTTGATTGACGAAGAAGAAGCAAGCAACGAAATCGTGCCAGCATTCATCAAGGATGTGGTTCGCCCAATCAATGCGCAAGCCGGGAACGACCTTCCGGTATCAGCATTCAAAGGCCGCGAAGATGGCACCTGGGACCAAGGAACTGCGAAATACGAAAAACGCGGTGTAGCTGCTTCTGTTCCGGTTTGGAATTCAGAAAATTGTATCCAATGTAACCAGTGTGCTTACGTTTGTCCTCATGCTGCCATCCGCCCGTATATCCTGGATGAAGCCGAACAAGCCAACGCACCGTTCACCGAAATGCTGAAAACCAACGGGAAACAATTTGCCGGCACGGCATTCCGCATCCAGGTGGATGTACTCGACTGCATGGGCTGCGACAACTGTATCGATGTTTGTCCGGGCAACAAAGGCAACAAGGCCCTCCAGCTCGTTCCAATTGAAACACAATACGAAAACCAGAAAAACTGGGATTATTGCAACACCCAGGTTAAATCGAAACAACATTTGGTTGACGTGAAATCGAACGTGAAAAACTCGCAGTTTGCAACCCCGCTGTTCGAATTCTCGGGAGCTTGCTCGGGTTGTGGCGAAACTCCATACGTGAAACTGGTTACCCAACTTTTCGGCGAACGCCAAATGGTGGCCAATGCAACAGGCTGTAGCTCTATTTACTCGAACTCGGCTCCTTCTACCCCGTACACAACGGGCGAAAACGGCCGTGGTCCGGCATGGGCAAACTCATTGTTCGAAGATAATGCTGAATTTGGCTTGGGTATGGTATTCGCCAACGACAACATGCGCGACCGACTCGTTCGCCTCATGACTGCCGCCATTGACGAAAACTGCTGCTCGGACGAATTGAAAGGCTTGTTTGCCGAATGGATTGAAAACCGCGAAGATGCTGACAAAACAGTGGAATTGGAAGCTAAAATCACTCCGCTGGTTAAAGAAGGCAAGTGTGACTATTGCAAACAAATCGCCGAGTTGAGCCAATACCTGATTAAAAAATCGCAATGGATTATTGGTGGCGACGGCTGGGCATACGATATCGGTTTCGGCGGGTTGGACCACGTGATTGCCTCGGGCAAGAATGTGAATATCCTGGTTCTCGACACCGAAGTTTATTCGAACACCGGCGGACAGGCATCGAAATCGACCCCTGTAGGCGCTGTTGCTAAATTTGCTGCCTCCGGAAAACGAATCCGCAAAAAGGACCTGGGTATGATTGCCGCCACTTACGGATATGTGTATGTTGCCCAAGTAGCCATGGGAGCTAACCAGGCCCAAACACTGAAAGCAATCCGCGAAGCCGAAGCATACGATGGACCATCCATCATTATTGCTTACTCGCCATGTATCAGCCACGGGCTGAGGGCAGGTATGGGTAAAGCGCAAGATGAGCAGATACGTGCTGTCGAATGCGGATACTGGCACTTGTACCGGTACAATCCTGCACTGGAAGCCGAAGGAAAGAACCCAATGGTGCTTGATTCGAAAGAACCACAATGGGACAAATTCCAAGCCTTCCTGCAAGGCGAAGTTCGTTACACCTCGCTGATGAAGCAATTCCCGACAGAAGCAAAAGAACTGTTTGTTGCAGCTGAAGAAAACGCAAAATGGCGTTATGCGGGTTACAAGCGTATGGCAGAACAAAAATACACGCTGGAAACTGAATCCAAATAACATTGAGTTCTGACAATAAAAAAACAAGGCAGGTTAATTTCTTAACCTGCCTTGTTTTTTTATATAGAAGCGAGAGGTTCGATAGGCACTGATGAAGCAAAGAAACCGATGGGAAATGGCCTGCAGGAGCTGGAATAACAAAGCCTTGGGTTGGCTTACAACCAATCCCTTCGCTGTTCTACAGGTTATTAAAGCCTACCGCACCAGGGTTTAATTTTCTTCCACCAGCATTTCATTCTCGCACCGGATAATCCGTCCCGGGAATTTCGTAATCCAGTTCAGGTTGTGCGTAGCCATAATGACTGTAGTCCCCGACATACGGATATTGTACAACAAGTCAACCAGTTCGCTTCCAGTTTCAGGATCGAGGTTTCCGGTTGGTTCGTCGGCCAGAATCATTTCGGGCGAGTTCAGAAGCGCGCGTGCAATTACAATGCGTTGCTGTTCGCCCCCCGACAATTGGTGTGGCATTTTATATCTCTTCGATGACATTCCGACTTGTTGCAGCACATTCGCAATTTGGTCGTCAATGGATTCCTGGTCTTTCCAGCCGGTAGCTCTGAGCACAAAATCGAGGTTGTCGGTTACAGTGCGGTCGGTCAGCAGTTGGAAATCCTGAAACACGATACCGATTTTCCGGCGAAGGAATGGAATTTCAGCTGGTTTTATTGCTAACAAATCATAGCCAAGCACCCCTGCAATACCTTCATAAACGGGCAATTCGTGATAAAACGATTTCAGAAGCGAACTTTTGCCACTTCCAACTTTCCCAAGCAAATAGACAAATTCGCCCGAATGTATCTCAAGGTCAACCGATTTCAGCACCGTATCTTCCTGCTGGCAGATATCCACACCCACGTATTTCACCAAAAGTTTCTTTTCCATTGGATACTGGTTTTCAAATGATTATTTGTGTCTTTTTTTCAGTTCGCGTGCCAAATCGTCTAGCGAATAACCTTTGGATGTGAGCAGTACAATCAGGTGGTAAATAAGGTCCGAAGCTTCGTAAATGAATCCTTCATCGGTGCCGTTGGTAGCTTCGATAACTGTTTCAACAGCCTCCTCGCCTACTTTTTGAGCCATGCGGTTCACGCCTTTCTTGAACAAGGAAGTGGTGTACGATCCTTCGGGCATTTCGTCGAACCGGACTTTGATAAAATCCTGCAAGTATTTCAGAAAGGCAATATCGCCCCCGTTGCTTTCGCCCCAACAGGTGTCGGTGCCTGTATGGCATACCGGGCCTACCGGATTGACCTTCACCAACAAGGTGTCGTTATCGCAATCGACCGCTATAGATTTAAGTTTCAGAAAGTTGCCACTCTCCTCACCTTTTGTCCACAAACGGTTTTTCGACCGGCTATAAAATGTCACAAGTCCTGTTTCCTGCGTTTTTGCCAGAGCCTCTTCATTCATGTACCCGAGCATCAACACGCGCGAGGTAAGTTCATCCTGAATGATAGCCGGAACAAGCCCATCCGATTTCTGAAAATCAATATTCATTTGTACGGGTATTTTACATTAAAAACAAATTTTCCGCGAAAATACAAAAAAACAGGCAGATGGCGGCAGAAATGGTTGTTAATTAGACCATATCCTTCACTATAACTGAAAAGGCAGGAGCATTTCCCGGGATTTAGCGCATTGCCTGGCTTGAACGCATTTACATCAGAATGATATTCGAGTCAAGACACTCCTTGTACATTTGTGGAGGCCAGATACTTGCCTGGATTTCGCCGATATGCGCTTTGCGAAGGAAGAACATGCACAAGCGCGACTGCCCAATCCCGCCACCAATCGACAAAGGCAATGTATTATCCATCAGGCGTTTGTGGAAATACAGCTCAAGGCGTTCTTTTTTACCCTCCACCTCGAGCTGGTGCAACAATGACTTTTGGTCGACCCGGATTCCCATTGACGAAACCTCGAAGGCCATTTCCAATACCGGGTTCCAGAGAATGATATCCCCATTCAAACCCGGAAGCCCATTTTCGGCCACAGTCGACCAATCGTCGTAGTCCGGGGCGCGTCCATCGTGTTTTTCACCATCGCCCAATTTGCCTCCAATGCCAATCACGAATACCGCCTTGTGGATTTTGGTGAATTCGTTTTCCCTTTCTTTTGGAGTCAGGCCTGGATAAAGTTTCCTCAGTTCTTCTGCATGGATAAAAGTTATGTCGGGAGGTAGACATGGTGTGATTTGGGGAAAAGTTTCCGACACCAGGTATTCTGTCCGCAGGAACGAAGCGTAAATTTTCCGGACAACGCCTTTCAGGTATTCGATATTGCGCTCGCCGGCGTTCATCACGCGCTCCCAGTCCCATTGGTCAACATACAGCGAATGCAGGTTGCCCAGCTCTTCATCGGCGCGGATGGCGTTCATGTCGGTATAGATACCGTACCCAGCCTGG
Source organism: Paludibacter sp. (assembly GCA_035299105.1). Taxonomy (GTDB): domain Bacteria; phylum Bacteroidota; class Bacteroidia; order Bacteroidales; family Paludibacteraceae; genus Paludibacter. The sequence continues at coordinate 6,137 of DATGXD010000260.1, forward strand.
ATTCCGTAAGCGGCAAGTGTAAGGCGTTTCCATTTTGCGAGCGATTGAACCACCTCGGCCTTAACATCATTCATGTCCTTTATCGGGAAATTAACCGCACGTTCCACTCCGTTGAGGTCATCGTTTATACCCGTTCCGCTCAACACAAAAAGCGGGGCTGTGACACGGCGCAAACGCAGCTCAGAAGCGAGGTTTAACTGGAAAAAGTCTTTGATCTTTGAAATGCCCAACTCAGTTTGCTGTAAATTGAGCAATGGCTCGTAATTAGCCGGTCGAAATAAATAACTCATGATGCTTGTTTTATTGTTCCTATAATGTGAATTTGTTATTACACACAAAGATAATCAATATGGCAGTATTTGAGTGCTTAACAAGCATATTTTTAAAGCGGGGTATCCCCGGAAACAATCAGCGCCTCTCTCCGGTTAGCAAGGAAAGGCGCTGGTTGGGTTTTGTTTAAACACAGGAAAACAAACGGGAACAAACCGCATGCAGTATTCCGGTTATTTTCGTTCGTAAATCGAGAAGGTGTATGGATACGGGTTTTTGTCGTCCGCACTGAAATCTTCACGGCTTACTTCGGCCCAAAGGTCAAAATTGATTTGCGGGAAAAAAGTGTCGGCTGAAAAATTCCCATGAACCCAGGTGATATACATCGAATCGACCCTGTCAAGAGCCTGCTTATATACGGTGGCGCCGCCCATGACGAACACATGCTCTTCGTTCTCGCATAAATAGAGTGCATCTTCAAGCGAGTCGGCTTCAAAATAACCTTTGTTCACCCCTTCGGACATTAACGAGGTAAGCACAATATTTGTCCGGTTAGGAAGCGGGCCATTGGGCAGGCTTTCGAATGTCCGTTTCCCCATTACCACGGCATGCCCGGTTGTAAGTTGTTTGAAATGCTTCAAATCTGCCGGCAGATGCCAAGGTAGATTGTTTGATTTACCGATGGCGTAATTATCGGCAATAGCGGCAATGATTGACGTTTTTGTCATAGCAGTAAATTATTCAATATTAACGTGAGTTCGGATAAGATTCCCTGTGCATTTTATATAAGTCCGAAGGACTTGAATGTGATTAACCGCGGAGGCAGCCGGTGGACGGGGCAACCCCCGCAACCCGGAGTCCCGAACGGGTAATGCATAATTTCCTGTTGTTGAACCCCTCCGGGATTCGGTACTTGCCTTGTCCATTTTCCACGGGTCGCACACGTGGTTATTGAAAAATCGAATCCCTTGGGGATCCCAATATCCATTCCTGTTGGTTCCGATGGGTTTGCCTTATATCGAACTCACGTAATATTAATTCGTGTTGGTTTTTCTTCAGGAACGACCGGCAGAGTTACAAAAAAACGAATAACCAGGTACGATTGTTCGTTTTTTTGTAAAAATGGATTAACCCACAATAGTATCAACGATTTTATCCCATCTGCTTATCAATAAAGCTTGTAAGTCGTTTTCACCACCCTGAATTCGGTTCGCCGGTTAATTTGATTAACAATTTCTTGTTGCTCGGCAAGGAGTTTTGTCACAAAGCTTTCGTCCAGCGTGGTGTTTACTTTCAGGAACGGATATTTTTTGGCCATGGACTCATCTACGACCACGGGGTTTTCTTCCCCCTTCCCGACGGATGAAAGCCTGTCGGCAGCAATCCCGGCACGAATCAGGTATTCGACAACCGAACCTGCGCGTTTTTCAGAAAGGATTTTATTTTCGGCATTTGAACCGATATAATCGGTATTCGAACTAATTTCAATCGTGATATTCGGGTTGTCGGCAAGTATTTTCACCAAGGCTTTAAGTCCGGTTTCCGATTCGGGTGTTAAATCCCATTTTGCAAATTCATAAAAGATATTTTCTATTTCAATGGGCTTAGTAATTGCCAGGAGCTTGAAGTCTTTCGTAAAATTCTTGCTCTCCGTCAATCCCACTGTCGACAACTTGTCATTTTTATTCAGGTAACCACGAGCCGACACCATCATTACCGCATCCATATCCTTGTCGAGCTTTACCCGGTAAGTACCATCCTTTTTTGTCTGGGTACGGACATTTAGTCCCGTGTTGGTAACGACCCTGACAGTGGCATCCGGAATCACAACACCTTTCTCGTCCGCAACGGTTCCTTCGAGCAGGTAGGCAAATTCGGGCAATTCAAAGCTCCAGATTGCATCAAGCCCTTTCTGGTCGTTCCGGTTCGAAGTGAAGAAGCCTTTCTCAGATTTCCCTGCGAATGTCATTCCAAAATCATCGGTCGAAGAATTCAACGGTGCCCCCATGTTTTCGACCATCCAGCCACCCTCCTTGCGCTGTGTGGCCTTAAAAATGTCAAGTCCCCCAAAGCCGGGCAATCCGTTTGACGAGAAATAGAGCGTTCCGTTGGCGTTTACGGTTGGAAACATTTCATCGCCAGGCGTATTGATTTCTGTCCCGAGGTTTTCCACATACTTGCATTCCCCGTTTTCGAGGGTAGCTTTCCAGATATCCTTGCCCCCCAGCCCATTTTCCGAGTCGGAAGCAAAATACAAGGTGGTGCCATCGGGAGCAAGCGCCGGATGTGCCACAGAAATGGTAGTATCAGCAAAAATCTTTAATTTCCGGGGCGTACTCCAGGTACCTCCGGCACGGTTCGATGAGTAAATGGCCGTGCCGGATTCGGAAGCGGAAGCCTGAACGGCTTTGGTAAAATACATGATTTTCCCATCCGGGCTAAAGCAACATGCCCCTTCATCGTCTTCAACGGTATTCACTTCCGAGCCCAGGATTTCGGGTTTTCCCCATTTCCCGGCGGCATCTTTGCGCGAC
>DATGXD010000261.1:0-19188 GCA_035299105.1 Paludibacter sp.
AATAAATTTCTGTAACTTCGTTGACTGTTAGCATAGGGCAGGATTATAGTTATCTGTTTGTATTTAAGCACTATAAATATAATTCTTTTTCTTGTCTTATGCTAACTTTTTACCAGCTTTCTTATATCGAACTCACGTTAAATTAACGGCTTTTTTCAAACACTTTCCCTTGTTTCCCGTTTAAGCATTATTCCGAAAACAAGTATGAAACAATTCATTTTGTCCATCCTAATAGCCTTTACAACAGCCGGGGCATGGGGTACCGACTACAGCAAAATAGACAAACAGGCAGCCAATGTTCCTGGCCAGTTGAAAACAGCACCCGAAATAGCGGCACACCTCACTGCGAAACTGAAATCGCCTGTGGATAAAACCCGCGCCATCTACTACTGGATAGCACACAATATCAGGTACGACACCCAAGCTATGGGAAAGGGTCCGCAAACCTACACCGACCCGCAGCAGCTGGTCGACGAAGTGCTGCTACGGCGGAAAGGAGTCTGTGGCCATTTTGCCGAACTTTTCAACGCCATGTGCCACACGGTGGGCATAGAATCATATGTCGTACCGGGATATACCACCAACAACGGTGAACCCACAGGCCTTTCGCATGCCTGGAACGTGGTGCGGATAAATTCACGCTACTACGAAATTGATGCGACCTGGGCAGCCGGGCACTTCCTCGACAACAGCTACAAGCAAGAATTCGACGACCAATATTTCTTGGTACAACCGGCCGGATTCATCAAATCGCACATCCCGTTCGACCCCATGTTGCAGTTCCTCGACAACCCACTTACACACAAGGAAATAAAGGCCGGCGATTTCTCGAAATTAAAAGCCCGCTCCCATTTCAACTTTGCCGATTCAATCAAGGCAAGCCAGGCCATGGGCAAGGCCGACAGGCTCGCCCGCGAAAACCTCCGGATTACCAATGCCGGGATTACCAACAGGCTGATCCGCGAGTATGTGGAAAACAACCGGAATTATATCGCTTCGGCAAGGTACAACGAGGCTGTCGATGAATTCAACTCCGGCGTGAGAGCGTTCAATTTGTATGGGTCGGGCAAAGGACGGTTATTCAAGGACCTGCCGGGCAACAGGGAGAAAATATCGGACATGCTGGCGGCATCAAAACAAAAAATGGAGAAGGCCGGCAACCTGCTGAAAGCCATAGACCCTGCTGCCAACGGATTACGCAGCCAGGTGAGACAGCTGCAATCGAATATCAGGGAAGTGGAAGATGCCATCCGTTCCGAGCAGGCCGAAGTCGAAAAATGGATCTTATCCGGCAAAGGCAGGCGGTAGGAAAGAGGAGGCTTCGTGTTCACATTCAGAAATCAAACACAAAGGCACGGGGACACCGGAACCTGGCAAATACGCCGGGCAGGTGCATATTTTTTCCAGGGGATGATGATTTATAAACCTTTATGTTTACATTTGCAAACCGGCAAAAGCTAAAATGAACATTATCCCATCAAATAGCACACACTACCGAAACTCGTTAATTGCCCTATACAAAGCAACATTCTCGGATGGAGCCTCGGCACAGTACATCGATTCCCGGGAACTTGGGGGATACATCGGCCGGTTTTGTTCCAACGGTGGGTTCCTGCTGGCTTTCGACAACAATGAACTGGCCGGCGCCTTGCTCTATTGCCCCTTGCGTTCCGACAGTTTGCTCCCGGACGAAATCAACCAGCATTTCAATGTGGAAAAAAGCCTTTACATTGCCGAATTGATGGTGGCGGGCCCAGCACGCGGGAAAGGCCTGGGCACCCGGTTGCTCATCCAGTTTTTCGAAACAGCCCGCAACCTGGAATACAGCCATGTGTTTATCCGGGTGTGGGAAGAAAACATCCCCGCATTGAATTTATACCTTAAAATGGGCTTTGTAAAAGTTGGCAGCATCGAACAAGCCAAACTCCGGCCCGGTGGAAACGAAGCTTTTATGATGAAGAAAATATATTTACATAAGAAAATAGAATAGGAATGCAGGAACTACTTACAAAAACAATCGACTTGCAGCACGGCGAACCCCACGCAAAGCGGAAAGAAATATTGGATTACTTTGAAAAAACCTGGGAAATAGACGAAAAATTGTACACCCAACTGGCGGCGGACGAAGTTTTCTACCACCGCGGCGACCCGTTGAGGCACGTTATCTTGTTTTACCTGGGGCATACGGCAGTGTTTTATATCAACAAGCTGATGCTGGCCAAAATTATCGATACGCGTATCAATCCCGAATTCGAGTCCATTTTTGCCATTGGTGTCGACGAAATGAGCTGGGACGACCTGAACGATAAAAACTATAACTGGCCCACAGTAGAGGCGGTACGCCAATACCGCCACCGCGCCCGGCAAGTGATTGCCAACCTGATTCTCACCACTCCCGTGACAGTTCCCGTGGAATGGGACCACCCGCTCTGGATTATCATGATGGGGATTGAACACGAACGCATCCATCTCGAAACGTCTTCGGTGCTAATTCGCCAGCTGTCCTTGGACAAGGTAATTTCCGGGCTGTTCGGCAAAATCTGTCCCGAAAGGGGGGTGGCGCCTGTAAACGGGTTGCTCCCCGTAACGGGAGCGGAAGTGGTATTGGGTAAAGAAAACGGCCACCCATTGTATGGTTGGGACAACGAATATGGCCGCCGAACCGAGGAGGTGGAAGATTTCCATGCTTCGAAATTCCTCGTTTCGAACGGCGAATTCCTTCAATTTGTCAACGACAAGGGATACCACACTCATTATTTCTGGACAACCGAAGGCTGGAACTGGCGCAATTTCAAACAAGCCGAAATGCCGCTTTTCTGGCGGAAAGCGGGCAACGAATATTTCCTGCGCCTGGTAGCCGAGGAAATTCCCATGCCCTGGAACTGGCCCGTGGAAGTGAATTACCTCGAGGCCAAAGCCTTCTGCAACTGGAAAACCGCCCGCGAAGGCAAAACCTTCCGCCTGCCCACCGAAGCGGAATGGATCCGGCTGGCAGAAGCCTGCCAAATCCCCGACATCCAGGAATGGGAAACGGCGCCCGGAAACATAAACCTCGAACATTTTGCGTCGCCCTGCCCGGTGGACAAATTCCAAACCGGCGGTTTCTTCGATGTGGTGGGCAACGTGTGGCAATGGACCGAAACACCCATCACGGGCTACACAGGATTTAAAGTCCACCCGATGTACGACGACTTTTCGACACCGACTTTCGATGGCAAACACAACCTGATGAAAGGCGGTTCATGGATTTCGACGGGGAACGAAGCCACAAGGCACGCCCGATACGCTTTCCGAAGGCATTTTTACCAACACGCCGGGTTCAGGGTCGTACAGTCCGAAGCCCCGCTCGTGCTGCACAAGGACGAATACGAATCGGACCACGAAGTAGCCAATTCGTGCGAAACAAACTGGGGCGGCGCTTTTTCAAAGACACCGGTTTTTGCCCACGAGCTGGCAAATTTTGTACGGGAAACAATAAAAGGCCGCGGCGTGAAAAACATGCTGGACTTGAATGCCGACACCGGCCGCCTGGCCTTCGAACTGGCCCCGTATGTGGAAAAAGTGCTGGCCATCGACATGTCGGCGCGATTTATCCGCATGGCCGTCCAATTACAGGAAAAAGGGTTTATCCGTTACATTGTGAAGGACGAGGGCGAACTGGTTTTCTACCGCGAAGTGCTGCTGCCCGATTTCAAGTTGGGCAACAACAAGGAAAACATCCTCTTCATGCAGGACAATGCCAACAACCTGAAACCAATTTACACAGGCTACGACCTGGTTGTTGTCCCCAACCTGCTCGAAGAACTGGTTGACCCCGTGCTGTTTTTGCAAACCATCCACCAGCGAATCAACGAACATGGGACATTGGTTATTGCTTCTACCTACAACTGGAACCTACATCATACCAAACGGGCGAATTGGGTGGGTGGCTACAAGCAAGATGGCGAACCAGTGACTTCGTTCGAAGGTATGCGGAAACTGCTATCGGAACATTTCGAACTCGAAAAACCACCGGTCGACCTGATGCTTACGCTTCGGAAATCGTCCCGGATGAGCGAACAACGCTTGTCGGAAGTAAGCGTGTGGAGGAAGAAACAAACACTTGCTTGAAGAACCCCGAATCTCAAGAAATCGAAAAAAAATCGGTTTTCAGGGAATAATTACCTATTTTTGCAGAATAAACGGTTCGTTATAAAACCCATTTTGAACCGGCAAGCGCAAGGACAAGTTTTTCGCTTCGCGCCTTTTTCGTATTATGTCGGTAATGGCATGATGGGCATATTCAACCCGTTGCGTGCTTTGCGAGTAATATGAACCTGGTTTATACAATCATTACGATTTATACTATATCGTTTGATTTCGTTCCACAGCAAACTGTTAAAGAATATATTATAGAATTATGAGTCCATTTGAAAATCTTCGTATCGCCATTTGCAACGACCATGCTGGCTACGAACTGAAAAATAAGATTGTGGAATACCTTCAGGGGGAAGGGGTGAAGGAGTTGAAGGACTTCGGCGCTTTTTCGTCCGAAAGTTCCGACTATCCCGATTATGCCCATCCCATGGCCAAGGCAGTGGAAAACGGTGAATTTGATTTCGGAATATCCATCTGCGGGAGTGGGAACGGCATTAGCATGACCCTGAACAAGCACAAGGGAATCCGTGCCGCACTCTGCTGGAATCCCGAAATAGCCGCACTTGCACGCCGACACAACAATGCCAACGTGTTGTCGATGCCGGCCCGCTTTGTTAGCGAAACGGAGGCCCTGAACATGGTCGACACCTTTTTTGTCACCGACTTCGAAGGCGGACGGCATCAGGGGAGGATTGACAAGATTCCTTGTTGATTGGTCAATTAGTTTATAGTTTAACGTGGGTTCGGGATAATGTTCCCTGTGCATTTCATATAAGTCCTAAGGACTTGAATGTGAACCAACGGTTAGCGCAGCTAATAACCCGTGGTTGTTGAAAAATTGAATCCCTCCGGGATTCCAATATCCATTCCTCTTGGTTCCGATGAGTTTGCCTTATATCGAACTCATGTCAATTCAAATAATGGATTACAGATAAAATTGGTTTAATATCTGATAATCTGAATTTTAATCCAGGCCCGTAATTGTTTATTGTTAATTTCAGGCTCTTGGTTCTAAAACAAAAACATGCAACGAACAGAAATATCGAAATACGGGGAATTCGGTTTGATAAAACACCTGACCGAAAAGTTTAAAACCAACAACGCCTCGTCGCTGAAAGGGATAGGCGACGATGCCGCGGTGCTTGATTACAAGGACAAGAAGGTGGTTGTTACCACCGACCTGCTGCTCGAAGGCGTACATTTCGATTTGGTGTACGTGCCGCTCATGCATCTGGGCTACAAGGCGGCCATTGTAAACTTTTCCGACATCTTTGCCATGAACGGCATGCCGAAGCAGATGACGGTTTCGCTCGGCATTTCGAAACGTTTTTCGGTCGAAGACCTGGAACAATTGTATGCAGGCTTTGAAATTGCCTGCCGGAATTACGGTGTCGACCTGGTGGGCGGCGACACATCGGCTTCCATGACCGGGTTGACCATCAGCATAACCTGCATGGGCGAAGGTGAAGCAGGTAAAATCGTGTACCGCAACGGGGCCAAGGAAAACGACCTGGTGTGCGTGTCGGGCAACCTGGGTTCGGCCTACATGGGACTCCAGCTGCTCGAACGCGAAAAAATCGTGTTTTCGGGCAACGAGGAAGCCCAGCCTGATTTCGAAGGCAAGGATTACATCCTGCAACGCCAGTTGCGCCCCGAGGCACGCATGGACATTGTGAAGCAATTGCACAAGGACAACATAGTTCCTTCGGCAATGATCGATATTTCGGACGGGCTATCGTCGGAACTGCTCCACATCTGCACCCAAAGCAGGGTGGGTTGCCGCGTTTACGAAGACAAAATCCCTATCGACTACCAGGCTGCGGTCATGGCCGAAGAACTGAACATGAATATCGTGACGGCGGCCCTGAACGGTGGCGAGGATTACGAACTGCTGTTCACGGTGCCCATGTCGGAATACGAGAAAATCGTGTCCATGGAAGGTGTTTCCATTATCGGACATATCACCAAACCCGAACTGGGGCTGAACCTCGTGGGCCGCGAGGGCGAAGAAATAGAACTCCGAGCACAGGGCTGGAATTCGCTGGAAGAATGAAATTAGCGGTTAATTAACCCATCTCCTTGGGATAGCCCAGCGGGGGGACGAACCTTTATTTATTTTATTCATGGAGCAACGTTTCAATGCGTTGATTCATCAAAAAGATAAACACAAAATCTTATGAGGTTCAATAATTTTTTAATCTTAATTCTGGCTTTTGTTGTTTCGTGCGAACCAGAGAAGGAAAAACCGGAAATGGAAATGACAATAGGTACAGTTTGCGGATGGTGCGGCGGAACTGATTCATTGGTTATTACAAAGGAGGAAATGGTGTATGCCGTGGAAGCTATTTGCGACCGGAGTGAATATAAAACATCAAAGCCAACCCCCGACAGTGTTTGGAGCAGGATTGTCGGCTCCTATGACCAAACCAAATTCTCAAAGGTCAACATTCATACATGTAACTTTTGCGCCGATGGTTGCGATACGTGGGTGAGGGTGAAAAACGGTACATTCGTGCATGAAATCCGTTTCGGCGGAATTCAGGATTCGGCGATATTGAAACCTGTAAACGAATTTGTAGAAACACTCGTCAACGAGAAAATCAAATTTAGCACCCACTAAACGATGCCGCCCCCGCAGGGGGTTTGCCAAGTAAAAAAACGGGAACCACCACATCAAAAACTTTCCGCTACTGGATCCATCGCTTCATCAACCAGCATCTTGTATTTTGCCCCGGAATGGAACCTGCTGGTTTTTTTATTGATAATCAATGTCGAAGGGATGTGCTCCAGTTCCTTTTTGTCGGAAACGGACAGGATATTCCAGCTTTGGTAGCTGATTAGCATGAAACTGTGGCGCATAAGAACCGTGGAGCTGTTCCTGGTCAGCTTGCTGACTTTCACTTTGTCGGGGAACTGGCTTCTCAGTTCGCCCAGGGCCAGGCGGATGGATCCCGAACTTTCGGCCAGTTTGTTTGCATCCAGCACGGTAATGCTTACCGCCTGGTTGTTTTTCAGCAACCGGCGGGCATAGCGGAGCAGGAACTCGTCGGATTCGAGGTGCAGCAGCACCAAGGTACTCGTGATTTGTGTGAATCCACGGTTGACAAAAACCCCCACGCTGCAATTGCTGTTTTCGATAAAATACCTTGTCTTATCCTTGATAAGCGAACCCGGGTAAAAGAAAACCTGCTTTTTCGAAAGCGAATTGACAAATTGGTTCAACCCCTTGAAATTCCGGAAAATGGAACTCTCCTTGATGAATGGGATACCCGAAAGTGAAATCCCGGCACCAACCAGTAGGAAATCGAAGTTGTGGTAATTAACCGACCTTACGATTTCCATTTCGATATTATCGGTAATCCTGTACATGGTCTGGATCGGCGTATCCAGGGCGTGTGCTTCTTCGATTATGGGATTGAAACTATCCCTGGCAAACTGTTCGCTGTAAATGGGGTTTGTTTCGCTTCCCGGTGTGATGTGAAGCACCGTGACCTCGAGGCTGTTCTTGGTCCCGTCCAACACGGTTTTACCAACTTTAAGCAGGGCACTCCCGTTTTCAGGATTCCCCAAGGCAATGATGGCCTTGAAAATGCCTTGCGCCTGGGTACGTATGAACTCTTGTTCAATTTCCTTTTCGGGCATCAAGCGCTGGATCAGGGCCAGGACAGGCGTGGTCATGAAGGTAGTGACCAGGGCCATTATAACCATCATGGTGAAAATCTGCGGGGAGAGCACACCCAAGTCATATCCTATGTTCAGCACCACAAGTTCCACCAGTCCCCGGGTGTTCATTAGAATCCCGATCGTGAGGCTGTCCTTCCAGTTTTGTCCTACCACCTTCGCGGTGATGGCGCTGCCTATGAACTTGCCGGTGATGGCCACCAGGATTATGGCGCTAGTCATTATCCACAATGATGGGCTGTCAATCAAGCCGATTTTTGTCCTCAGCCCCGTGAATACAAAATAAAGCGGCAGGAGCAACACCAAGGACACATCTTCGACTTTTTCAACAAAGTTCCTCCTGAATTTTTCATTTTCAGGCATAATGGCCCCCGCCATGAAGGCTCCGAACAACGCATGTATGCCGATTAATTCGGTGGCATAAGCCGACACGATTAAAGCCAGGAAGAAAAAAGCGACAATGGGTTTGCTCAAATTTTCCTTGGATGAATATAAATCGCCAATGCGCTTCAGGAAAGGCCGGACTACCTTGATCATGACCAGGATATATACCACAGCCAGAATAATTATATACAATGCACTTACAAAAGAACCCGCCTTGACAATGGCAATGACAATGGCAAGCAGGCACCAGGCTGTGATATCGTCCACCGCAGCACAAGTTATAACCATGGCGCCCAGTTTTGTTTTGTGCATCCCTTTTTCCTGGATAATCCTGGCAAGGACAGGGAAAGCCGTGATACTCATGGCTATGCCCAGGAACAGGCCGAAGGAAGAAAATTTCACACCTTCGGGGGCAAAGTCGCGGTAAATGAAATAGGCCAGCCCCATTCCGAACGTGAAGGGTATGATCACACTGGCATGGCTGATTACCACGGCTTCGTGCGCCTTGTTGCGCAACACTTTCAAGTCCAGCTCCATGCCGATAATGAACATGAACAGTATAAGGCCAAGCTGGCTGATAGCCTGCAAGTTGCCCATGGACTGGACCGGGAACAATGTTTCGTAGAAACCGGGGAAATACATCCCCACCAACGAAGGCCCTAGCACAATGCCTGCAATGATTTCGCCAATCACGGTGGGTTGGGCCATTTTCTTGCACAGGAAACTGAAAAAGCGGGCGGCGATAAGAATGGTTATTATTTGTGCCAGCAATATGGCGAACGGATGTTCCAGGTTGGCAAACAAACTGTGGATCAATTCAGCCCAATGGCTCTCGGTTGATACTTGATGTACAATGCCCCGGCCTGTTTCCAACTCCGAAGTCCCACGCAATACGATACTGTACATTAACGCCGAGAAAATACCGATAATCAGGACATAAAGGATGCTGTTTTTGATTTGCCTCATCTTGTAAATATTAATCTTGACAAAATATCGTTGATTTAAGGTTCTTCCTGTTGAATATCAGCAAGTTTGGCTTTTTTACCATATGCCACGGAACTTCCAACTAGCGGATACTTCCCCCTTGGATTCAGCATGGACATGGAAATAATTTTCGCAAAAACCTCTGACAGTGCAAATATAGCATTTTTTTAACCGCATGATTCCGAACAAGTGAAATTTAGTTTATGGAATCCACAAGCATATTTTTTGTATATGTCTGTTTAATTGATTTACTTTGCAGTGTTTTTCAATCTTATAAAGTTAAAACAAATGGAAGTCGGGTTAAAGTTTTGGGCGGGTTTTTTTGCATTTGTAGTGGTAATGCTATTTTTGGACCTGTTTGTATTCCACAAAAAAGATGCAGCCGTGAAACTGAAGGAGGCTCTGTGGTGGAGCCTTTTCTGGATTGCCCTGGCCATTGCCTTCAACACGGGGGTTTATTATTTCTTCGGGAAAGAAAAAGCCATCGAGTTCCTCACCGGATACCTGATTGAAGAATCGCTGAGCATCGACAACCTGTTTGTCTTCATCATGATTTTCAGCTACTTCAAAATCGATGCGAAATTCCAGCACAAAATCCTTTTCTGGGGAATTATCGGAGCCGTGGTGATGCGGGCAGTGTTTATCTTTGCCGGGGTGGCGTTGATTGAACGGTTCAACTGGATCATGTATATTTTCGGCGCCATTCTCATTTACTCAGGCTTGAAAATGTTTTTCGAAAAAGAAGACGAGGAGTTCAACCCGAACGAGAACTATATAATCCGCCTGTTCAAGAAAACATTCCCGGTGACCAACGACATGTCGGTGCCGCATTTTTTTATCCGCAAAAACAAAGTACTATACGCTACGCCGTTTTTTGTCGTGCTGCTTTTTATCGAAATATCCGACCTTATTTTTGCCGTCGATTCTATCCCTGCGGTGCTGTCGGTTTCCAAGGATATCTTTATCGTTTACACTTCGAACATCTTCGCCATCCTGGGCTTGCGGTCGCTGTACTTTGCCCTGAGCGGCATCCTGGAGTTTTTCCGTTTCCTGAAATATGCCGTGGCCGGAATCCTGACTTTCATCGGCTTCAAGATGCTGGTCAATGAACTGGGGGTTCAACTGGGCTGGGAATTCCATATTTCCAATTTTGCTTCGCTGGGAGTCATCGTGGTTTCCATCACCTTGTCCGTTATCCTGTCGCTGGCAATCAAAGACAAGAACCTACCCAAGCCGGGAATCCCGGAATGAGCTGCATGAACCGCATTGCTTGCATTTGCCTATTCCTTGCTGGAGCTTTGGCCCTTGCAGCCCAAGTCACACAGCCGGCTGCGGACACTATCGGTTCTGTTCCGGCAAGCAACAAAACAATCAAGATACAGGAGGTGCAGGTAAAAGGCCGGTTGGCCGATGCAAATATCAAATCGGGTTCAAGCGGATTGAACATCGATGTGAAAGAACTGAAATTGCTGCCGAAACTGGTTGGCGAAACAGATCCTTTCAAAGCTTTGCAATACTTGGGCGGGGTTTCACAATCGGGCGAAGGCAACTCGGGATTGTATGTCCGCGGCGGGAACAACGACCAGAACCTGATCCTGCTGAACGGTGCAATTATCCAAAACCCAACCCATGTTTTCGGCATGTTTTCTATTTTCAACCCCGATTTGATCGGGCAAATGCAATTCGTAAAATCAGGCATGCCAGCCGAATATGGTGGCCGGTTGTCGTCAGTTGTGGATATTTCCACCACGAACACAGTTCCCGCGAAAATAGAAGTTGACGGTTCCATCGGCTTGATTTCATCACGTATCTCCGCCCAGTTGCCGTTAAGTTCTAAATTCTCGATTTACAGTGCCCTCAGGGGCAGTTATATCAGTTCCGTCATTCTACCTTCCCTTTCGTTGGTGGGCATGGACAGCACTTTCACCCAAAACAAATACGAATATTGGGATGCCAATGCAGGTTTCATTTACAACATAGCCCCGCGAACCAAACTATCGGGGCATTGGTACAAAGGGCAGGACAATTTCAGGCTGAATGAATTGAAAGAATCCGAACTGGAAGGCAATTCAACTTATTGGGAGAATTCGGCCGCCGGGCTACAATTGAAACATGTTTTCAACGATGAGTGGAGCCTGAACCAGCAGTTCGATTATTCCCGTTTCAAACTGCAATCGGGACTCGAATGGAAAAAATCCTCGATACACTTGCAGTCGCAGTTCGAAAATTTTACTTGCAGGACCGATTTCTTCCATATAAAAAACCACCACCAAGTGAAATTCGGGAGCGAATTGAGTTACAATGTAGCCATCCCAAATTTCGTCAATACCGACTCCGTATTGCCGTTGGAATTGAACAACCAGCATAACAGTATCAATTCCGCCCAACTCGCCATATACGCCCGGGATGAATGGAGCTTGAACAACTGGTTGTTGAACATTGGTGTCAGGGCCAACTTGTATGCCCACACAGGCCCCTACACCGATTACAATGAAACTGGCAATACCTTTTATCCAAACAGCCGGATAATCAAGACCTATTGGGGACTGGAGCCGCGGTTCTTTTCAAGGTATCTTATTGATGCAGGATCGTCGGTCAAGCTCTCGGCCACCCGGCACATTCAATACATGAACCAGGTACCCGTGCTTTCAATGGGAGTTCCTACCGATTTGTTCATTCCCGCTTCGCTGTATGTCGGACCGCAGGAATCATGGCACTTCTCGGGGGGATATTTCCGTAATCTGCTGCAAAACAACTGGGAGGGAAGCATGGAAGTATACTACAAGACCCTTGAAAACCAGCTCGAGTTCAAAAACGGGCTCCAGGAAACATTCACCAACAAAATGTTTGAAAGAGAAGTGTTTACCGGAAGAGGTTGGACTTATGGAGCCGAATGGAAAATCAGCAAGAACCATGGCTCTTTCACCGGATGGCTTTGCTACAACCTGGCCTGGAGCTACAGGCAGTTCGCCGCTATCAACAAGGGAATGCCCTACCTGGCCACAAACGACAGGCGGCACGACCTGTCGGTAGTCGGCATGTACAAGCTGAATGACAAATGGGATTTCTCGGCTGTTTTCGTGTACGCAACGGGTAACAGGTTGAATTTGCCCCTGAGCTGGTTCATCATCGACAACAAACTGGTTTTTGAATACGGCAAATACAATTCGTTTGAAATGCCGGCATACCATAGGCTGGACATTTCGGCCAACTGCAAATTGAAACCCTGGCATGGAATCAAGTCCGAATTAAACTTTTCGGTTTACAACGTGTACAACAGGTCCAACCCTTTCCAGGTTTTCTACAGCCGGACAGCCCCAAAGGATGAAAAATACAATTACCAGCTAAAAATGTCGAATTTGCTGCCCGTAATCCCATCCGTTTCCTGGACTTTTCATTTTTAAAACCAGATGCCATGAAAAAAGCAGCTTGTTTACTCATTATTCTTGCAGCGTTCGGTGCATGCCAACCCACCCTGGATTATACCATCAGCGGTTACACGCAAAAAATAATCGTCGAAGGGTCTATTGCCAACGGCGAATATCCGAGCGTATATTTATCGCTGAACAACCCGTTGTCGCAGAAAGTGGATTCCGTTAGTATCCTGAAAAACGTTATCCGAACGGCCAAGGTAACCGTTTCAGACGGGGTAAACACCGAGATATTGACATCGAGATGGGATAAAACCCATTTCCCACCGTATGTCTACAGGGGATACGACTTGAAAGGTGAAGAAGGCAAAACATATTACCTGACAGTTGAATACAGTGGCTACACCCTTACCTCGCAAACCACAATACCTGCTTCCACAAATATAAGCACATTTAAAACCAGGGCGGTGGATGGAAACGACACGTTGAGGATTCTGTCAATGACTTTCCATATCGATGCTTCACGGAAAGTGGCATACCGCATTTCGACCAAAAAATCGAAGGATAAATTCTTCAGGGAAACACCCGTTGTTTTTAATTCCGAATTCTCGTTTTCAGGAGACAAAACATTTGATATTAGCCCAAAAGCTGATAAAAACGATCCTACGTTTTCTGAAGGCACTTATTTTTCGGCAGGCGATACGGTGCTGGTCAGGTTCAGTACCATTGACAGCATATCTACACAATTTTTCAAGGCATTGACTTTGTTCTCCGCATCAAATGGCATTGGCAACGATGTTTTTATTGGGGAAAAAGAAGCATTGAAATCGAATATTACTCCGCCTGGATTCGGCATCTGGTGGGGAAGTGGGGTGAAAAATTATAGGATAGTTATTAAGTAAGCAAGAAGAAAGGCGGTTTGAATTCTCAAACCGCCTTTCTTTATAACTTATTCTTGAGGCATATAACCCTGAATCTTGGTAATCAAATCTTCGAAACCAGTTCTTAGATAGTCTTCGATAGTAACCTTCGATTTATCGGACAAGACAAAACGGGGTTCACAGACATATTCAGTTCCTGTCTTCTTGACAATATCATAACTTTGTGTGTCGGCATTCCACACCCAATCTTCGTATGTATAGGTCTTTTCATATGAATAAAACTCCACATCGGCGAATTTCTTATTTTCATTTGCAAAGAAGCCATAAATGTTGATATATTTGTTAATAATGTTCGCCATTTTGTCATAATAAGCTTTTGGATAGACATACTCTGTCCAACTTTCGTTATAAGTAGTAGCTGGATGAACAACCGAATCCGGTTTAAGTGCTTTGGATTCCGCTGCAAAACCCTTGAAGTCATTGATGGTACCCTTCATGGCAATATTCATAACCTGAACCAAAACAGCGCCCGAGCTCAGTACTTTTTCAGGATCGTTTTCCATGTTCTCCTGGATATTGGTTGCGGTAAGGCTTCCGGCTGCACCTATTTCCATCTTCAACAATACTTTCTGGTCGTAGGTGAAGGAGTATTTTGCCGACACATCCTTGTCGTTGTTGGTAAACGTAACGTTCCAGTTGAATTTGTCAACCACCAAGGTCTGAGTTAAACTAGTAGGGGTAGCATCCGATTTATATGCTCCGGAGAATGTGAAAGTCATTACAGTAGCTCCCGAAACTTTCATTACCACGGAAAGGCTTTTCGGCATATATTCCACCGGGTCTGTGCCAGGAGCAACGATGGTGCTCGGTTCGTATGTGATTTTGATTTCGCCCGTATTATCCGATGAACCCTCGGTGGCAGGTATAAGAATGGTAGCCGAATTACTAGCACCAGCCTGATGATCAAAATCATGAATTTCTGGGTTCCAAGTATATGTTCCCCAAAGGCTATCGCCTAAAGCTGCTGCCACTTTCATTTGCTGGCCAAAAGTTTCAACTGCTTTAGTATCATTTTTTAGCAAACCGGCGCGCAACTGGGCCAGGGGCTTAACAAGTGCGGGCATTCCACCGTTAATGTTGTTGTTCAATGCAGTCAAGGCAACTATGGCAGGCGTGCTTTGCAATGCATCAACCTTGTCCATAAGATCAATACCGTTTTGCTCAATGGCCTGTTTCTGTTCCTGAACGCTCAACGTGGAGAATGGAAGGGTCACATCCCCGTCCGTCTTCTTCTTACACGAATTCAAGGTCAGCAACATAAGTGCTGCACTTGCAAAAAGATAAAATGTCTTTTTCATTTTAAATTAATTTAATTGTTGGTATGAATTTGTTATGTAAAAACGCTCACAAATGTAATACACTTATTTTACAAAACAAACATGAAAATTAATATTTTATTCAAGAATGCATTTCCAACATTTTCCCGGCAAACGATTGCCGTTTATGATACTAACAGGCAACTATGCGTTCCTGTTCTGCGAATAGTCAAGGATAATATTGAAACTACCTCGTTCGCCGAAGCTTTGAAAGTATTGGAATCCATGCTTGGCGTGCCTTCCGAAATTATAAAGCCCTGATACCAATGGTCATTTTCAAGACCGGATAGATAGGGTATACCTTCAGCTTCGCATTGATATCGTCTACCGAAGTGTTAATGTCACTCTTCAAGTCGTTCAGCATTCCATCTACTTGGCTGTTTACGTTGCCAAAATACTGGTCTTTTTGTGCCTGTGTCAGGTCTTGGCCGTAATCAATATTGGACGATTTCAAGCCTTCAGGGAAAATTGCCGTCAGCTTGGGGGCGCCCATGTAATAAGCTCCAACCTCCAGTGCAAACGAAACCCGGTGCTTGCGGGGAACAAAACTACCTAAGCCAATGCCAACATAGGGTGCGATTTTCATCGAAGGGTTCAGCTCGATTCCGAACGAGCCGATTTTATCCTTGGCAATTTTTGGCGTCACCGAAATGCTCTGACCCTGGATATCTACACTCTGGGAAGCAAAAGCCAAATCGGTGGAGGGGGTGCCGGTGACTTGCGCATTCAGCATGAAGTAACCCACGCCGGCCGTAAGGTAGAATAAACCAACAGGCTGGAACCCGAGGGCCACTGTGGCGGCGCCGCTGCGGAGCTTAGCGCCCATGTCGAAGCCCAGGTTTCCGCCTCCGGGCATCGGTACCGATATGCTGGCGGCATCGCCAATATAAGGTTTCACTGTTTCGGAAGTGGCAGCCAGGTTGAAAGCTTCGTAACCGGCTTTTACGGCCAGCATTTTAAAGGGCCTGTAATACAAGTCGGCACCGAGTCCGTTGGTCGAAGCCTTGAGAGAAATACCTGCCTGCCCGCTGAAATCGCTCTGTGAGAACACACCCGAGGCAACAAGCAACATCGAAATTGCAATGAAAAAAGTTTTTCTGTTCATAATGTATAAATTTTAAATGTTGATTTTTAAAATAGACTTGCAAAAATAGTTTTTCAGAATACGAAAAATGTCAATTTATATAATCTCTGACAAATTTTTTCCAAGAATCGTGGCTTTTAGCAAACGGATGGCAGGCTGGGAGAATACAGTATTTGACTGTTTCAAGTAAAAGGGAAATAATAAGTTACAGGGGAATATTGGGGAAAATTTGCCGTAAATATAAACCATTTATTGCAACTACTCAAGCAAATAACCAATATTTAACAGTAAAAACAACGATTTTGACAGTCTCAGGTCCAAAATCCAGATAGCGGGAGGATCCAACCCGCACAATTCCCTGGCGAACAATGGAGAAGAGGGAGGTTTAACTCATCGTTGCATTGTTATGAAAATACAAGAAAAGCAGTTGTATGTTTCCAGGTATTTAGAAATGATTGGAGACAGAAGGCAGGATGCTGGGATGATATTAATTAACGTGAGTTCGATATAAGGTTCTTTGACTTTCTCCTACAAGTCCGAAGGACTTGAACGTGACTAGCCGCGGGTGCAACCCATGGGTGGGCAAGACCCCGCAACCGGGAACCTGGAATCCATCCGGGATTCCAATATCAATTTCTGTTGATTGCAATGGGTTTGTTTTTATATCGAACCTACGTTAATTATAGTTCTTGAATTGAGGTTAAAGTGATATTTTATGGTTGCCCGCACAGGAATATTTGCGGACAACCATAAAATTGCAGTGGTAGGGAACGGCGTGCCAGGAGGTGAAAGTGGGCACTTCTAAAAACACAAAAATCAAAGCTTGCGACAGAGGGAAAAGCGGAGTTTACTGAAGTAAATGAACATTTTGCCGATAGAGCGTAACGATGAGTTTGGGGTTTTTAGGAGTGTCCAAGTGCTATTGTTCCTTTTCATTGATATTATTAAAATGCACCCTCACCATTTCCACCTGTTTCGAACGGTTGAAAACGAGTTGGCTTTGCTCCGGCGTGAGGCTATAGCCGTTGGTGGTTTCCTGTTTTCCACCGGCAAACATAATTTCAATTCCTTTTGTGCTATCCGCCACATACACAAAGGGTACGGAGCAATAACTGAACATCAGGAAAGGCGCTTCAACACTTCCCGCCGGTTGAATGAACTCGTCAGGCCCGAGCATATCGGGTCTAATGGACAGGCAACCATTTTCAACCACAATCCCCAATTCGAAAAAGCGGCTGATAATATCTTCCTTCACCTGCCCTGTCATTCCCGGTTGCTGCACACCGGCCATCAGGGGTGTATGCGAATATGGGTCGAAGGGGAACGAGCCATAATCGGCCGGCGATTTGTGCGAACCGATACCGGCTTTCACGCCTTGGTAGTGATGTTTCAACTTCACAACAAGGTCGGTGCCGGCTTCCTCGCGGATGGCTTTTTGGATATTTTCGCCAATGGCCAGCAACAGTTTCGAAACCATGTGCCAGTAAATGCAACCCAGGCCTTCGTATTTGTAGAATGTCCCCGAACGGCCGGTGAACGACTGGTGGTCGAACAACTTTTCGTAGAGTTGTTCAATTTCTTTCCGGTCGGTGTCCGGAACTTCGGCCTTGAGCAAGGCGGCTGTCAGGAACGAAGCATTGTTGAACGAGGCATTGAAGTGGAATTCCCCTTTCCGGTCGGTGGAGACAATCCGGCTGTCGCCACGACCAACCATTTCCTTCAAAGCCGGAATCCGGTTGATTTCTTCGGCCGGGATGCGGTTTTTTTCCAGGAAGGATGGCAGCCTTTTATTCGGGTAGAGGATATAACTTTGTTGGTCGGGACGGTACAAGGCGCTGCCGCGCAAGGCATTGATCACTTCGAGCGCTTCGGCGGCACTCAGTTTCCCCGAACTCAGCACCGCCACCTGCCCTTCGAGCATTTCATACAAATACCGGATGGTTACCGCATCGTCCGTAAAGCTTACCAGGTTATAGGCATGGTACAGATTATCCGGGCGTTTATTCACCGCAATGGATTGATCGATAAACTGCAATACCAGTTCAAAGAAAGCCGTGAGTTCCGGTTTCGAAACCGCCGAAGGTGCACCTGAGAAACCCGCATACACTTTATCGCGGTAGTCGTTCCCGGCTTTTCCCAACCTGTCGGCCACTTGCCGGCGGAGCTGGTCGCTGAAACCATTCGGCAGTTCGCCTGCAAAATGGCGGAACGTGTTGTCAATATTGCTGAAAAAGGCTTGCATTTCGGACGAAACGGTAAAGTCAGTGTCCGCTGCACCGGCATAAAGTTCTTTGGCAAAAGCCACGAAACGCCGCATGTAGTAAAGCGTCACCATGGAAGCGCCCGTACCCACCAGCGCGTTGTTGGCATCGTTCCATTCGGGGCGCAGGGTGTTCATCCAGATTCCGGCTTCGGGAATGAAGTTACTTAGTTTGGCCAGCAGCGTAGCCAGGATTTTTTCGGTAAAAGTCACCAGTTTTACATTGCCATCGTTATCATGCACCAGGCGGGCATCCGAACCGTATGTTTTTTCCAGCTTTTCAATGGCATAATGCAATTCATCATCAAAGCGAATGGTGTTTTTAGGATTGTCCACAATATCTTCGTAACTTTTCAAGCGGTAAGGCACGTTGGCAAAGGCAAACAATTCCCTGTTGAGCCACGAAGGCAGGTCGCCAGGATAATGCCTGCGCGAAAGTTCCAGCAGTTTGAGGAGGTAAATAATCTGGTGGTCGCCCCAGTAGCCAATGTTCGACCACGGGTTTTCGGGTTCAATCACTTCCCAGTCTATACCTTCGCTGGCCACCTTGTAAGGATTGTAGCCATCGGCCGTGGTGGCGTTCAGGAATTTGCCGATGATGCCGTTGATATACCCCGGATACGAAAGCGACAAGGCCTCCCAATTCTGGAAAATGTCGCGCCAGTTGCCCTGGTACGACAATAGTTTGTTGCCATTTTCGTCCTTGATATTAATGTTGAACAAGTTCCATGGGCGGCTCGGGTCGCCATGCCGGCGACTGAACGTGAGCGGAAGGTATTCGAGGAACAAGCGGTACAGGTTGTCATCGTTTTGTTCTTGGATCAACGTGTCAAGTTTTGAATACTCGATTGATTCCGGAAGACTTGAAAGAAAATCCTGGTATTTGAACCAGACACCTGAATTAAAATGTTGGATATGCTTTTTTAAGCCTACCGTGAAAATGCTGTAATTGTCATCGTAAATCCCGCCCCGCATGGTGTTGAACAGGGTGTTGGCAAAATGGCGGGCCACCTCATTTTCGTCGGCGGTG
>DATGXD010000262.1:0-13566 GCA_035299105.1 Paludibacter sp.
CTCGAGCTTCCCTTTCATATTGCTGTAGAAAATGGGCGATTTCGGGTTGGCTCCGGCGGCGGAAACCAGCACATAGGAAGGCACACCGTTTCTTGCAGCGATTTCGGCCGTGTTGAACTGGTAGCTGAAATCGACCTTGTACTGTTCGGCGCGGGTTTTTGCTTTCGCAATGGTGGTTCCCATGGCAGAGAAAAGGACATCGCCGTGGACTTTATCGCTCCAGGTGTCTGGTTTGTCAAAGTCGACAATGAATTCGGTGAGTTTGGGGTGTTTCACCCCGCTTTCGCGCCTCGCCAGCGAAATGATTTCGGAATATCCGGCATGCTGCAACAAAAGCTGAACGAGCTGGCTGCCCACCAGCCCGGTTGAACCAATGACGATTGCTTTTTTCATTGTTTTAATTGCCAATGTGTATGTCCCTGAATCCGAGGAAATAAAGTACCCCGTCGAGTCCAATCGTGGAAATGGATTGTTGTGCGTTGGCTTTTACCTTCGGCTTTGCATGGAATGCAATACCCAGGCCGGCAATGTTGAGCATGGGCAAATCGTTGGCCCCGTCGCCAACGGCAATCACTTGTTCGAGGTCGATTTTCTCGACTTGTGCAATCAGCCTCAGGAGTTCGGCTTTCCGCTTCCCGTCCACAATGTCGCCCACATAATTCCCGGTCAGTTTTCCATCCACTATTTCCAGTTCGTTGGCATAGACATAATCCACATCGAACAGTTTTTTCAGCCGTTGGCCGAAATAGGAAAAACCTCCGGAAAGGATGGCGATTTTAAAGCCGATTTTTTTCAGGATTGAAATCAGGCGTTCGGCGCCATCCATGATAGGGAGGCTCAAGGCCACTTCTTCCATTACTTTTTCATCGAGCCCTTTCAACATGGCTACCCGTTGCGTGAAGCTTTCGTTGAAGTCTATTTCGCCCCTCATGGCCGATTCGGTAATGGCACGTACCTGTTCGCCCACACCGGCACGTTCGGCCAGCTCGTCGATTACCTCGGTTTTTATAAGCGTGGAATCCATGTCGAAGCAAATCAGCCGGCGGTTCCGCCGGTACATGTCGTCTTTCTGGAACGAAATGTCGACACCAAGTTCGGAGGTGTAGTTCATTAATTGCTCCGACAACAGCTTTTTATCCGTGAGTTTTCCACGTACCGACAATTCGATGCACGAGCGCACCGAATTCCCGTTGTTTGTTTCGAGCGAAGGCCTGCCTGTAAGCCTGATGATGGAGTCGATATTCAGGTTTTGATCCGACACGGCTTTTGTCACCATGGACAATTGCTTGGCTGTGATTACTTTGCCAAGTATGGTCACAATGTACCTGTCTTTTCCTTGCAGGGCAGCCCAATCCACGTAGTCATCGGCAGGGACGGGTGTGAAACGCACATTTACATTTAATTCGGAACACTTGAAAAGGACTTCCTTCAGGATATTCCCGGTCTGGCTGTCGTCGGTCATTTTGAAAAGTATCCCAAGGGATAGGGTGTGGTGGATGTCGGCTTGGCCAATGTCGAGGATGGTGGCGTGGTACTTGCCCAGGATGCCGGTAATGGCTGTTGTAACCCCTGGCTTGTCATCGCCGTAGATGCTGATAAGGATAATTTCGCTGTTTGTCATTCTGAATCATTTTTTTTGGCAATGCCTTTCGGCCGCTCCCCAGTGAAACGGGTGGTGCGGTTCCCGAAACGGGATTGCAATAAACATTATGCGTTATGTATTTTAAATTGTAATTTTGTTTTTAAGTAACTCGTAACTTGTAACTCGTAACTACTTATTGTTTCTTCTTCAAGTATTTATGGTAGGTGTCGAGGGTGTTGTGAACATAGCGTGCGGTTTCCTTGCCTCCAAAATACCCGTACCTTACCACCGGGTCGTTGTAGAATTCAGGCTTGCTTTTTTTGAGCAGGTAATATTCCACTTCGTTGAACCACACGTTGGGTTTTTTCCCGTATTTCGAGGCAAGCGCCATTGCGTCAAGTATGTGGGCCGGCCCCGAATTGTATGCGGCCAAAATGAATTTAATGCGTTCCTCTTTGTTTTCAATTTTCCGGAAGGACATGTTCAGGCTCTTGATATATTGCACCCCGGCCTCGATGTTCAGTTCCGGGTCAAGTACAGTTCGCCTGTTCAGCCCGAAATTGGAAGCTGTGCGTGGCATAAGCTGCATGACCCCGGCTGCCCCAGCCCATGAAATTTCCGAGGCATCGAACCGCGATTCGTGGAAAGCCACGGCTGCCAGCAGGCGCCAGTCCCAATTGATGGCCTCGGCATATTTTTTAAACAAATGGTCGTATGGTGAAATGGAACCTTTAGGAATCCTGATTTTGAGCATTGTTATGTAAGGGCTTTTGTTCCAGTATTTCAGGAATGCCTTCGATGCAGTTTGCTCCGTTTCGGGCAGCGATTCCCAGTTTTCGATTGCTTTTACCAGTTTCACACTGTTTTTGCGTACCAGCCAGCCGTTCCGTTGCTCGAATGCTATGCGAAGCCTGCAATCGAGGTTCTTGTGAAGCGTTTTGTGTAATGATGCTATGTTGTAATATGCTACCGTTAAGTCTGCCTTTTTCTCCGCCACCATGCCGATAAGTTCATCGGTGCTTACTGTGTCGGGTACGGTAACAACATGAATTGTCCCGCCAATTTCATCATTGAGGGCGTTTAAACGTTTCAGGTAAATGCTGTTTTCGGGTACAACAACTTTTTTTCCCGAAAGTTCAGTGACATTTGAAATAATGTCGTTCCATTTGTTCTGCACAAGCACCATGTACGAGTTGTTCTGGGGGAAGACATATTTGAATTGCGTCTTCGACTCCTTGGTTTCGGCCGTGTTGTATGCAATCAGGTCGACTTTGTTTTCGCGGAGCATTGTTTTCATTTCCTTCTCCGTTTTGGCAACCAGGATTTTCAGGTTGACCTGGAGGTGGTTTGCCAGGTCGACCGCCATTTCGTAATCATAACCCATGGTTTCGTCGCGGAACAGGAAGTAGGAGGTTGAACCGTACATGGTTGCAACGCGCAGGGTGTCGGATGAAACGATATGTTCCAAATCCGAATTAGCCAACGGGGGAACGGTTCCAATTTTTTTCTGCCGGCAGGAAGTTGGTAAAAGTATTGAAAACAGGAGTAAGGCAAGAAGATGTTTCTGTCGCATAATCAGTTGCGTATTTGCAAGTTACGATTTACAAGTATTTAGTTACAATTATCAATTAAGTAAGTGATTATAATTATTGATTTACTTTTTGTTGTTAATGCGAATCAGAAGTTAAACGTTATAAATATTAAGAGCGATTAAGTTTGCTGTTTTAGATTCCTCGCTGTGTCCTGGGAAATTAGTTAAGTTATCATTCCGGACACAGTGAGGAATCGCTGTTGTTTACTAAATTCAACTCCTGATTCGCATTGTTGATAGACAGATAAACAGACTTGTAACTTGTAACTAATTCCTTGTAACTACTTATCAATTATCAAGGTGTTCAATATTTTCCGCCTTTATCGGCTGCATGCCTTGCAAGCGCAAAAATACCTGTGCGGTTGCCACCACGTCTTTCTGGCAATAGGCCGAAATGCGGTGCAGGTCTTTTTCCTGGTAGTAGACATGTGCCACCTGGCTTCCGTCGATATCGTCTTTCGGTGTGGGGATGCCAAAAACGGCTGTCAGGAGTTTGAGCGAAGTGTAATTTTTATAGTCGCCGAATTTCCAAAGTTCCAGGGTGTCGATAAAATTGATCTCCCAGGGTTTTTTTGTGGCAATCCTGAATATCGGCGGCAGTTCCAGGCCGTTGATCAGCATCCTGCGGCAGATGTAGGGGATGTCGAATTCCTTGATATTGTGCCCGCAAAGCGTATGTTCGTTCGAAACACAGAATTTGAGGATCAAGGCATTGAATTCGGCGAGCAGGATTTTTTCATTGTCGTTGGCAAAGGATTTGGCCCTGAAATGCATTTCGTTGTTGTGCTGGTGGATGAAACCCACGGAAATGCAGACAATCTTGCCGAATTCGGAGTATATGCCGGCGCTCGATTCGAACGCTTCGCCTGCGGTGGTTCCTTCGGCGTATTTTTCGGGCATGCGTTTATGGATAACTGCGAACTTTTCTTCCCAGAGATGGGCCAGTTCGTCGGGCAACTGGTCGAAAACAGGTGTTTGCGGAACAGTTTCGATGTCGATAAACATGATTTTTTGTAGTTCGGGCATGATGTTCAGTTTTGAATTCCAAGGGTCGGGTATCCGGCATGTCCTTATGCCGTGTCTTTTGGAGCTGGTTTGTAAGTTTCAGGGTGCTAAAGTAAGAATTTTATTTGTTTCCAGCCGATTTTCTTAAGGTGTTTTTATTTTTGTTAAATGAATATGTGGCGTATGTTTTTGATTGCCAGCCATATGTGGTTTGCTGGTTTTTGGGCGAATTGGCATATGAAACAACCGAATGACTGAAGATATTCCGGGGTGGATGGATATTACCCCATGTGTTTTGAGGACAATTTTTTTTGAACAGGTAAAAAAGAATATTAAAGAAAAACTATGCCCTGTTGAGCGTAGGGTGGCGCAGCTAAAAGCCGGCATCACCGCATAGCGGTATGTGCCACTTGCCGACAATACAGAACAAAACCACCGTAACTTTCTAAGAATTGCGCTGGTTTTGTTTTTGTAAAAAGTGTGTATGTTCGTGTTGCATTATGCCGGCCGGAGGCCTGCTTATACCACGGCCAAGCGAAAGACATTGGGCCGAACAACGGGGGCATAAGCTACGGAGAACGGGACAATTAAGTAAGTGGTCATAATTAATGATATGTTTTTTTTTGCCAATAATCAGGTAGACAGACTTGTAACTCGTAACTAATTACTTGTAACTACTTAATGATATAAACTAATTGTGAACACATACTTATACAGGCTCAATATGAATAAGAAAAGACCTTTCGTGTTACAGATTTAGCATTACCCCCCCAGCGGGGGATTGGTGGAATAATTCTTAAAAATGCTTAATCCCAGGGACATGAACAAATAAATTATTGGTTATTTTGCTGACAATCAAACGAATGATTGGGAACTTGACGAACTATTGAGATATAAAATATAACATTGATAACTATTGTTTATCCTAAATATTTATCTTATTTTTGCAAAGTGATTAACGTTAATCTTAGCATTTGTTTGGTAAACAACTCCTAAATACAACATTTGCAGATTGTTATAATAACCTTTTTAATTTATTCGTCCCATGGTTAGCACCTGTTTTTATGCTGCATTGGCAGTTCCGGCTCCAAAGGGCTTGAAGGTTATCTTTTTATTGTTAAATATGGGGGGGTAAATTTCCCCTATACAATTTCTAATCCGGTATGAAATCCGTTTTCGCAGGCTGCATGATACCTGTGGAAACGGATTTGCTTTTGTAAGGCATTCCTTAGTACATGACAAAAAAACAGAACACAGATTTACACGGATTTAGCTGATTGAAGCTGGTAATTTCGAACTATATACAGGTTCGTTCCGGATTTAGACTTGGCACTCCTAAAAATAAATATGGACGCATGGCCCCCGCTATTGGAACGGGCAACGGAGCGAAGCACCCGAGCGGGTGTTTAACTTGTATTTGCATATATTAATGCCTGTATTCTCCCCGTTTTGCCTATGTTTTGGATAGGCTTATGATAGGGTTATGATAGGGTTATGGGCAGTCTCTTTTTTATTTAAAACATATTGCCAATAACTAAAAAATGTAAAATTTATGGCAGTATCAAAAAATAACGTGCTGACCCACGGGCTCAGCGGGACTGTGGGGGATTTACTTGTATTTAGAAACAAGGGGGGAAAGGTGATTGTGGCAAACAAGCCCAAGGAACGGACGAGCGAGTATTCCGAAGGGGAAAAGGCCCACCAGCAACTATTCCAGCGCGCCGTGCTCTATGGGAAATCGGTGTTGGCCGACGCGGAAAGGAAAGCGACTTACGGTGCGGCGGCCAAGGAGGGCCAGTCGGCTTACAATGTGGCGGTGGCCGATTTCTTCCATGCCACTGATATCGACAGCATCGATATCAGCGGATACACCGGGAAAGCGGGCGACACGATTAAAATCAGCGTGACCGACAACTTCCGGGTAAGCGAGGTAAGCGTGGGTATCTACAATGCAGATGGAACGGAAGTGGAACATGGTGCGGCGGAGCAAAGCGCAAACCCTTCGGAATGGGTTTTCACGGCCAAGGCGGCCAACGCGTCGGTTGGGGGCGACAGGATAGAAGGGAGGGCTTACGACCTGCCGGGCAATGAAACGGCGAAGGAGATAACTAGTAATTGAATAATTGAATAATTGAATAATTGAATAATTGAATAATTGAGTAATTGAGTAATTGAGTAATGCCTGGAAGGCGGTCAACGTTTTCCGGGCATTAACAACCGACTCGACACAACTCGACACAACACGATACAACACGACTCAACACAATACAACACAACACAATACAACACGACACAACCCAACACGATACAACACAACTCAACACGACACAACATGAAACATTATTACAAGACCGGGCGCAGCCTGCTGCTTATTTCCTTTTTCTCCCTTTCCGCATTGCTGTCCACAGCCCAGGACATGGTGAGCTATGCCTACGACCAGGCAGGCAACCGGATTTCAAGAAAGGTGGTGGCACTCGGGAGCAACCCTTCCCACGTGCAAAAGGGACAGGACCCCGCCCCGGTGGAGGAACAGCTGGGCGAACGCCAAATCACCGTCTACCCCAACCCCACCAAGGGGCAGCTGGGGGTTGGAATCACCGGGGGCGACCCCAAGGATCCCTTGCGCATACTGCTCTTCAATGCCGATGGGCGGCAGCTTTACAACCAGAAAGCCGAAAGTGGCATTACATCCCTCGACATGACCCGCTACGCGGCCGGGTGGTACGTGCTGCGGGTGCAGGCGGGCGGGAAACGGATTGAATATAAAATCATTAAAAATTAACTAACGGCTAGCTGGACACCTGAAACATCTGGAAGGCTTTGGGTGGCCATCTGGCAATTAATAAAAAATATACAATATGAATAAATTGAAGTTTGCAACCGCTTTAGTAGCGACATTTGCAGGATTGAATTTGATTTTCGCTGGAAATCCGAAAAAGGGGATGTCGGTTGAAAGTTTCGCCGATATGATTGTGTCAAGCCTTGCCGAAGATGTCCAATTGACCGATAGCCAAAGGCTTGTTATCAGGGAATATACCAAGGTGTTCGTATCGGATGCGAACAATGACAGTGTAGGGTCGACTGACCTTGACAAAAGCAAGAGGAAGATTCAGGTGTATCAAAGATATGAGTCCATGGTTGACAGTATCCTTTCCAATGACCAGAGGACCCAGAGGCACAAGAAGGCTAAGGAAAGGGAGGCAAGGAATGATAAATAGACCAACCCCGGCGATTTATTTTTTTTAAAATTTTAATAATTCTACAAAATCATGAGAACGAAACATACCATATTAGCCATCCTGGCATTCTTCCCCTCCTTCTCTTTAAGAGTTGGCGCAACCGACATTGATATCTCCACCCCTATCATTCTAACGACGGGGTATGTCAACAACATGAATCAAACATGGAATATCACCAGTACCGACACCAGCAAGCCCATCAAGATAACCTATTTGACAGGGACACAATACGGGCACGATTTTGTGACAATCAAGAGCGTGGACAACCAGGGGGTTGCCACGGTTATCCTAACCCTCAGCGGGGGCAAGGCAGGTGTCGTTTCCACCATGGTTCCAAGCGGCAGGGCGCAGATTACATTCACCTCCGATGGAAGCGTGAGCAACCAGGAATATCCGGGGACATACGGCGGGCTGAATATCACTTTCTCTGTGGACAACGACAACATCCTCAATAATAATTTGCACGTTTCGGGAAATACCCAAACTGATGGGAACCTGATTGCCAATGGCTTTCTGGGTATAGGCACGACAACCCCGACAAAAAAACTTGAAATATACGAGGGAATCGGGGGACGGTTTTCATTCTCGGCAGCCAATTGCACGGCGGGTTATGAAATAGCTCAAACCATAGACAACACCGGTTACAAATTGAACATAGGAACAACCATAAGGGACTACCGCATTGCCATCAACGGCTCGGATAAGTTCATGATCACCAGCGCAGGGGTTGTGGGCATTGGCACAAGTTCTCCTTTATCCACCGCAAAATTGGATGTGAACGGTAAATTACGTATTAACGGAGATGTTTACGGAAGCAAAGTCCTGACCTTCCAGGATGATGCGCGCTTCAATGTAACCACCGCCACAGTACCATCGCTCACCACTTCGCCCTTTTCCATGCCGCAGTACGGGGTAGCCGCGCCAAACGCCGGAGGGTCAGCCGACCTGTGGTTGTCGGGCAACAACGGCATCCGCATGTTCACAGCCGGCAACCCTGCACCCCGCCTGACGATAACCAACACGGGGAATGTAGGGATTGGCACGACCCCCAATTCGCTATACCTGCTTGATGTGAAAGGTACCATAAGGGGGATGGAGGTATTGGTACAAAGCGTGGAGAATTTCCCCGACTATGTATTCGACCCGGAATATAAACTCCTTCCATTAAACCAGGTAAGTAACTACGTGAAGGAAAACCGCCACCTGCCCAATATACCTTCCGCAGCCCAAGTGAAGGAGAATGGAGTCAGCCTTGTGGAAATGCAGAACAAGCTGCTCCAGAAGATCGAGGAGTTGACGCTTTATATGATTGACCAGCAGAAGCAAATCAACGACCTGAAAGCACAACTGCAAGGGAAATAACCGGGCCAAGCCAGTTTTTAGCGGGGGCGCGGCTCGGAGCCGCACCCCCGCCAACAAATCCGTTACCAATCCACAACAAACCATTAAAGAAAGCCTTGAAATCCCGGGGAACCCTTCCCCTTTTCCCTTCCACGGGAAGAGGGCGTCCAAAAGACGGCAGGGTTGGGGGATTAGGGAACATCATACATTATGCAAACCAGATACAAGCATATCATCCTGTTCGCGGCGCTTTGCCTGTGGGCAATGGCAGGCCGGGCGCAAACCACGCCGCAGGTAAAGGAAAACTGGGAACTCAACACCAGCGAGTCGGGAAGCCCCAAGAGCTACGTGGCGCGCGACTATGTGTCGCTTAAGCCGGGCTTCAGGTACACGGCAGGCACCGGGGCAAGCTTCAATGCCAAAGTTGACCCGGGGCTGCTGTTCCCGCCAACCGCCAACACCTATGCCAAACCAGATGGCACGATAACAACCGACCCTGCCCAGGGAGGAGTGGTCGGTGCCATACCCGGCAGCCTGGGCGTAAGCCCAAGCGGCTCGGCCACCTACACCATCCCCATCGAATGCCCCCCGGGCATCAACGGCATGCAGCCCGGTATCTCCTTGGTGTACAGTAGCCAGGGAGGAAATGGGATTGCGGGTTGGGGTTGGAACCTGAGCGGGATGTCGGCGATTGGCAGGACTGGGTTTAACCTTTATAATGACAATAAAATTGGCTCCCCACAATTAACCAACGATGACAACCTGACATTGGATGGCCAGCGGTTGATACTGGTTTCAGGCACAAATCTGACCGACGGGGCGAAATACCGGACTGAAATAGAAATATACAGTGACATTACCTATAGATCCATAAATGGATATACCTGTTTTGAGGTTAGGACGAAAGAAGGTGTAACTATGGAATTCGGCTCAACCGCCGATTCATACATCGAGGCGCAGGGCAGTTCCATACCACTTACCTGGTTATTGGCAAAAGTTACCGATGCCAATGGCAACTACATGACATATAGTTATGGCGAGGACAATGCAACCGGGGAATTCTGGCTGGACAAGATCAAATATACATGCAATGATGCTGCGGGCATTACCACTGGGGCCAATGAAATACACTTTAATTACACCACCGGACGTACCGATAGCCAAACAAGTTATGTTGCCGGCAAAAAGATAGGGCAAAGCCTGTTGCTCCAATCGGTTGTAACAAAAACGAATTCAGTTACCCAAAGAGAATATACGTTTAGTTACAGTATTGCAGATGGATTCTATAATAAACTAACCTCGATCAATGAAAAAGGGAATGATGGCACCAAGTATAATCCGACTGTTATTGATTGGAATAAATTAGGCTCAACTACCACCCCCGAGTTTGGATACACTACCAGCAATACAGGGGTAGGGTCACTTATGAACTTTACCATGGACAAAACTATGATATTTGTTGATCTCAACAATGATGGGTTTGTCGACATGATTCGACCAACAATGGTCATGCTGTATAGTTGGGATTATAGTGGTTGGGAAATTTACTATTCTACATTGACAACAAACGGTCGGAATTTTGTATTAAATCAAAAAGAAGATTGGACAGAGGAATGGAAATATAACAGAGGTATCAATCCATTTACAGGACAATACCAACTCTTGCCCGCCGATCTAAATGGGGATGGGAGGCCGGATATTATTGAAATTCGGCAAACAACAAGTGAGAGTCCACAGATAAGTTATTGCAACATAGATGTGCTGCTGAATGTGAATGGAGAGTTGGTCAGACAGAACATCAATTTTAGTGTCAGCGGCACTACAAATGAAAAATTCATATTTGAAGCAGGAGATTTTAACGGTGATGGGGAAACGGAACTGGCAGCGAAAACTTACTCGGGGGGCAGCCAAATCAAAGTGTACAGTTTCGATTTGGCGGCCAGCACATTGACCCTGCTCGGAACCACCTCGGATGTCAGCGGCGACTTGTCAAAAAGCAGGACGACCGATGTCAATGGGAACGGGAAACCCGAGATATTTACCCAGGCAGGTAAATTCATTGAATATGACAACAATAGCAATACATTTGCCGAAATTGCATTCGCCCACAACCTGATTCCTACGGTGGCCGACCTTGAATTCGGGGACTTCAACGGTGATGGGATGACCGATGTATTGCAATACCTGAGTGGCATGAATCCCAAGTGGACAATTCTAATGTCAACCGGGTCAGGGTTTGAAACGGTTAGCTGTCCGTTAACCCGTACAAAGACCACACAACCACAGGAGAATGATCCTCAGGATTTTTACTGGGTCAAGGACTTTAACGGTGATGGGAAAGCTGATATACTTGAAAGAGCCGTAGGTTCAAACGATGTAACTATTTATTATTACAATGGCTCCAGTTTTATATCTCATACACATACCATAGCCGGTGCAAATGGATTTGTTAATGATAGGTCTTTGCCCTATTACGATATCGATGGGGATGGGAAATCGGATATTGTGAACACAACGGCTACATCGTTCTCTGTCATTTCCTTCACAACTCCCGAAACCGAACGGTCGGTGTCGGCTATAACCAATGGCATGGGGGTTAAAAGTACGATAGCCTATAAATTATTAAACGACAACTCGGTTTACTCAAACGGGACCACAGTTCCCACTACCCCTGTAGTCAAACTTTGTGTTCCCATGCAGGTAGTGAGCCAGACCGTTAGCGGCGTAGGGAATTTGTTGGAAACCACAAACTACAGCTACAAAGGGTTGAGGATGCATTTAAAAGGAAAAGGATTCCTTGGGTTTGAAGAATTTACACAGGATAACGTGACCCAAAATAAAAAATCGGTGAGTCAGTTTGGATACAATGAAACATATTTCAATAGTTTCCCAACGAATCAGACTACATCTACTTCGGCGGGTCAAGCGATTTCGACAACAACGTTTATCAACAATGTAATTCCACTGGACGGGAAACGGATTTTCCCATATACAGCATCTCAAACTTCAACGGATAACCTTTCGGGACTCAGCTCTACTTCAACGACATCCCGCTTTGATGATTCGGGTAATCCCCTGACGATAACCGTTACAAAAGGCGATGTTTCTGAGACACAGCGAATGCATTATATCCAAAAAGGTTCATGGTGTAAAAACAAGATGGATACCCTGACTGTAATCAATACACTTGGATCTGAAACTATTGCCAGAAAAACACTCTATTACTACGACGATAAAGGAAACCTGATTAAGGACATCGCTGATCCGGCGGATCAAAACAGTGTAACCAACGAATATAAAAATTACGACAGTTTTGGGCATGCACTCCTGGCGACTGCTACAAGCAATGGGATTACACGCAGCACTTCCTCCACTTATACCATATCGGGCAGGTTCCTCCAAAGCAAGACCAATGTTTTGGGCGAAACTACCACTTATAACTGGGACGAAACCAAAGGACAGCTCGATAGTGAATCCAATCGTTTTGGAACAACCTCGTATAGTTACAATGGATTTGGCAGTTTGGTAGAAACACGACTGCCCGATGGCATACGCAAAGCACAGGTATTGCAATGGGCAGCACCTGATAATGTTATCGGTGCCAGATATTATGCTTATGCCGAAACTTCCGGGTCAACACCTGTAACCATATGGTATGATGCCCTGGGACGTGAAATCCAGAAAGACAGCTATGGGCTCAATGCGAAGAAAATATCGGTAACAACCGAATATTACTCGAACAATCAGGTATACCGTATCTCCGATCCGTATTTCGAACCGGACGCCGCTACAAAAGTATGGGCTAAAACTTATACCTATGATATGTATGGGCGTCCATCGACCTTGGTTACACTAATGGGAACTAATTCCACCGCTTATAATGGGAAGACCACTACTGTAACTACACCCGAAGGAACCACTGAAACCACAGTGAACGATGCAGGGCAAACCTTTATAAGTAAAGTGAATGGTAAAAAAGTAACTTATGCATACTATGCTTCCGGATTGATAAAAACAACTACTCCTGAAGGGAGCCAGGCCATTGCCATGGAGTATGACCTGCAAGGGAAACGGACCAAATTGACCGACCCCGATGCCGGAATAGTTGAAACCAAATACAATGGTTTCGGTGAAGTGACCGAGGAGAAACAGAAAATACACAATGTTACAACCTATATAACCACAACCAATAATTATGCTGCTACCGGTTTGTTGCAGAGCATTGTACGCAATGGAGAAACAACCACGTACACTTACGATACAAATAACCGGATTAGTACAATCGAAATTGCAGGTAAAAACAAACAAACGTTTACCTACGATGCCTTTGACCGTGTAACGAATGTGAAAGAGGAAATAGGTTCACGGGTTTACAATACGGCAAAGGAATATGATGTACTAGGCCGCGTAAAAAAAGAGATCTATCCTTCAGGATTCTACACACTCAATTCCTATGACGGCTATGGTAACCTGATGGAAGTAAGAGACAATGCCGGCCGAAGTATTTGGAGAGCAAATTCCGAAAATGCGCGGGGACAGTTAATCTCCATCAATAAAGGAACAAAAGAAACGACTTTTGGATTTGATAGCCGGGGATTTCCAACTTCGATTGTTGCTTCGGGGGTGGAGGATATGTCTTATTCGTTTGATTCAAAAGGAAACCTGTCCTACCGCACCGACAACCTGACCAACCAGAGCGAACAATTTGCCTATGATGGGTTGAACCGGTTGACAAACTGGAATGTATATCAAAACGGAGTGCTGGCGAAACAAAGCGGGCATACTTATGATGCCGCCACCGGAAATAT
>DATGXD010000263.1:0-11127 GCA_035299105.1 Paludibacter sp.
TATGGAATGCAACGGGTTGGCCTTACAAAGCGCCAACCCGTTATTTGTTAGTAAATTAATTACAACTTGATAGTTTCGGGTGCAGCCACTTTTATTTCTTCAACTATAGCGTCCAGCACGGCAATAGCCGTCATGTTCACAATGTCGCGCACCGAACTTTCCACATCCAGAATGTGCACCGGCTTGTTCAGCCCCATTTGGATCGGGCCGATTGTTTCAGCCAATCCCATCTCGATCAGCATTTTATAAGCCGTATTGGCCGAACTCAAATTGGGGAAAACCAAGGTGTTCACATTTTTGCCGGCCAGTTTCGAGAACGGGTATTTTTTATCCCGCAACTCCTTGTTCAGTGCAAAGGTTACCTGCATTTCTCCATCGACAATCATATCGGGATAAGTGTTATGCAAAGTTTCGACCACCTGGTGTACGCTTGCAGGGCTTCCCATTTTGTCCGAACCAAAGTTTGAATACGACAACATGGCCATTACCGGTTCGTGTGCGAAAAATTTCACCGTGTCGTGGGTCAGTTTGGCAATATCAATCAGGGCTTCGGTCGAAGGGTGGCGGTTGAACAGCGTATCGGCCAAGAAATAGGTACCTTTCTTAGTGTTCATGATATGCAGGGCCGCCATGTGTTTCAGCCCTTTACGCAGGCCAATCACATCTTTTGCAGCCTGGATGGTGTCGGCATATTTTGTGTAGACACCGGTAATCAGGGCGTCGGCTTCGCCTGTTTCGACCATCATCATGCCGAAATAATTGCGTTCGTACATTTTCTCGTATGCTTCGTCGAAAGTCATGCCTTCGCGGTTTCTTTTTTCCGAAAGCTTTTGCGCGAAGTCAACCCTCCTCTTTTCCTCCCTGTCGTGGCGGAGGTTGATGATTTCAATACCGGTGAGGTCAATATCGTTTTCGGCAGCCAAGTTGGCAATTTTTTCTTCGTTGCCTAATAGTATCGGGAAACAAATTCCTTCGGCATAAGCCGATTCGGCAGCTTTGAGCATGTTGACATGGTTCGATTCGGAGAACACAACCCTTTTCGGATTTTGTTTTGCCGTATCGTAAAAGCGCCGTAACATTTTATTGTCGTTTCCCATCAACTCGCGTAAGCGTGTGCAATAAGCATCCCAGTCGTTGATTTGAATTCGCGAAACCCCCGATTCCATGGCAGCACGGGCAACCGCAGGGGCTACAATAGTGAGCAAGCGTGGGTCAAGCGGTTTGGGGATGATGTAGTCGCGGCCAAAGCTCAGCCTTTTCAAATTATAAGCGGCATTCACCACATCGGGCACTGTTTTTTTTGTCAGCTCGGCAATGGCTTTCACGGCTGCAATTTTCATTTCCTCGTTAATGCATTTGGCTCTCACATCCAATGCGCCACGGAAAATATAGGGGAATCCGAGGACGTTATTGATTTGGTTCGGATGGTCGGAACGCCCGGTGGCAAAAATAATGTCGGGGCGTGCCGAGAGTGCATCATCGTACGATATTTCCGGGTTCGGGTTGGCCAGCGCGAACACAATCGGGTTTACGTTCATGCTTTGCACCATTTCCTTGGACAGCACGCCGGCAACCGATAGTCCCAGAAATACATCCGAATCTTTTACCGCTTCGGCCAATGTTGTGATTGTGCGGTCGGTGGCAAATGGTTTTTTCCTGGAATTCAGGTCAGTACGTTGCTTGTTAATGACGCCTTTCGAATCGACCATGACGATGTTTTCGAGTTTTGCACCAAGCAGCATGTATAATTGCGTACAGGAGTTGGCGGCAGCACCGGCTCCGTTCACCACGATTTTGATATCTTCAATCTTTTTCCCTACGATTTCGAGGGCATTCAGCAAACCGGCGGCAGAAATAATAGCCGTCCCGTGCTGGTCGTCGTGCATCAAGGGGATGTCGAGCTCCGCTTTCAGGCGTTCTTCAATCCCGAAACATTCGGGAGCTTTGATGTCCTCCAGGTTGATACCGCCAAAAGTGGGCGCTATGGCTTTCACTACCTGGATGAATTTTTCCGGGTCTTTCTCGTTCACCTCGATATCGAACACATCGATTCCGGCAAAGATTTTGAAAAGCAAGCCTTTTCCTTCCATTACCGGTTTGCCGGCCATGGCTCCGATATCGCCCAATCCAAGAACTGCCGTCCCATTGGAAATCACTGCCACCAGATTGCCTTTCGAAGTATATTCGTATGCTGCATTCGGGTCTTTTTCAATTTCGAGGCAAGGTTCGGCAACCCCGGGAGAGTAAGCCAATGACAAATCGCGTTGCGAACTATAAGGTTTTGTGGGGATAACCTCTATTTTCCCGGGTTTTCCCTGCGAATGGTAAAGAAGAGCATCTTCTTTGGTAAGTTTAGCCATAATGAAGTAGTTTATATAAATTGGTAAGTAAATATGCTGACTTGCTTTTAAATTGTCGCAAATTTACGAAAAATATCGCCAATGTACTACACAATAAACCATAATATCTTAATCAAAAATATTATTTTTCGAAGTGGTGGTCATCGTATTTGCTGCGGAAGAAATGTCCCCAGCGGAAGCCGCGTTTCTCGAATTCAAGGACAACTGGATGCGAAGAATAGAAAGTGCCTGCCACTTCCGGGTTGTAGGCAGCTCCCGCAGGTTTGTCCGGCCGGTGATGGCAGCCGTTTTTCCATCTTACCGGGTTGAAAAACGGGTTGATATCGATGGCCATTCCGGTGGCATGCTTCGAAAAGGAAGTGTTTCGGTAACAGAAACTGTAACTGTTGTTGTCCTGCATGGACAAATC
The DNA here is from genome assembly GCA_035299105.1 of Paludibacter sp. Lineage (GTDB taxonomy): Bacteria > Bacteroidota > Bacteroidia > Bacteroidales > Paludibacteraceae > Paludibacter. Next base: position 2,770 of record DATGXD010000263.1, read on the forward strand.
ATCATTCCAATGGTATTTGACTACTGGAATTGCTTTCGACACGGGAAAATGCTGGCGCAGGATAAATTCGAATATTTCTTTAAGTTCTTTTTCGTTTTGCCTGTTGGTTAGTATCTGACCCTCGTGTATTTTATTGTCAATCGAATAGTACCGGACTTTTACCAGTACAAGTTGGTCTGTTATGCATTTAGGGGCGGGAGTCCCGGCAATTGCCTCTTCAAATGTGTAATTGCAATCGACTACGACCTCTTCCTTTGGGACAATCTTCTTTTGTCTTGTGGTTTTACCCGGTTTTCTGCCTTCAGGGCACGAATTCAACAGCAAAAAGGCAAAAAGAACAAACAACGGCTTCCTGCACATATAAAATTATCGTTTTTTGAAACGGCAAAGTTACACTTTTACCAACAGATTCAGGGACAAGCCACATGCAATTTTCAAACCCGATTGTTGAAAACTTGTTTGGGCAATAAAGCACATTTACTTCAATATTGTGTACTTTTGCAGCGCTCATCAAAAACAGGATACATGCGTTTGAAACAACTTTCCATACTTAATTATAAGAATATTCCCGATGCAGAGTTGGTGTTTTCGCCAAAGATCAATTGCTTTATCGGGAACAACGGCATGGGGAAAACCAATATCCTGGACGCAATCTACTTCCTGTCTTTCTGCAAAAGCCACTCTAATTCCATCGATTCCCAAAACATAATGCATGGTACCGAGTTTTGCATTTTGCAGGGAAAATACCAGGTGGACCACACTCCGGAAGAAATTTATTGCGCCATAAAAAGCAGGCAGAAAAAGCAATTCAAGCGGAACAAAAAAGAGTACGAACGACTTTCGGACCACATCGGTTTGTTGCCGTTGGTGTTGGTTTCGCCCGACGACACCGCCCTGATCCTCGAAGGTAGCGACGAGCGAAGGAAATTTATCGATGGCGTGATTTCGCAATACAATAAAAATTACCTGAACCAATTGCTCCAATACAACAATGCCCTGAAACAGCGGAATGCCTTGCTCAAAGCCGAAAATTCGGAAGAAACACTTTTCGACATATGGGAAGAGCAAATGGCTTTGCATGGCACCTATATATATGAGCAAAGGCGCTTGTTTATCGACGACTTCATTCCCGTTTTCCAGGAATTTTACGGTTATATTTCGGGAGGGAATGAAGAAGTGAGCCTTGCATACCATTCGCAACACGAGCAGCACGATATTAAAAGCAGGATGGTTGCCACCCGTGAACGCGACCGGCTGATTGGGTATTCGACACAGGGGATCCATAAGGATGAACTTGAAATGCTGCTCGATGGTTACCCCATCAAGCGGGTTGGCTCGCAGGGACAAAACAAAACATACCTGATTTCCCTTAAGCTGGCCCAATTCGATTTCCTGAAACGAACCCATAAGTTTTCCCCCCTCCTGCTTCTTGATGATATTTTTGACAAGCTGGACTCAAACCGCGTAAAAAAAATTGTTGAATTGGTTTCGGGCGAAACCTTCGGGCAAATTTTTATTACCGACACAAACCGTGAACACTTGGACCTGATTCTACTCCAACTCGACCAGGAAGCAGCCATTTTTACCGTGGAAAATGGTAAAATTTCCCAATAATAACTTTCGAATTGCCTTTCTGTCTTTTTATCCATAATCATGGATTGTTGTCATGGGAATAGCTTGTGATTTCCACTTCGATTTCGAGTTGGATTCTATTTCTGGAAATATTTTCTGTGTAGCAAAAATATAATATATTGTATTTCAGTAGATTGTATTTTATTTTGGAAAACATTTTATTTTTATAGCATATTATTGTTGTTTTGATTTGCTTTTTTCGGGATTATTGCCTAACATTGCATATCCAATTTCCGGCCATAATTTCAAACTACAATATTCATATAATAATCTAATTAAGAATTTTTTATCGTGAAAACAAAAGCTTACACCACCGACGAAATTCGAGAAGCTTCTTTTGAGTATTTCAAAGGCGACGACCTGGCAACCAAAGTTTGGGTCACAAAGTATGCGTTGAAAGACTCGTTCGGAAACATTTTCGAGCTTACCCCGGATGACATGCACCGGCGTTTGGCAAATGAAATTGCCAGGATTGAAAATAAATACCCGAACCCATTGAGTTCGGATGAACTTTTTGAATTGTTCCGCAACTTCAAATACATAGTGCCGCAAGGAAGCCCTATGACAGGAATCGGGAATGAATTCCAGGTGGCATCCCTTTCCAACTGTTTTGTCATTGGCTTTGATGGTGATTCCGATTCGTATGGCGCCATTATTAAAATAGATGAAGAACAGGTACAGTTGATGAAGCGCCGTGGCGGTGTGGGCCATGACCTTTCGCATATCCGTCCGAAAGGCTCACCGGTAAAAAACTCGGCTTTGACATCTACAGGCATTGTTCCTTTTATGGAACGCTATTCGAATTCCACCAGGGAGGTTGCACAAGATGGGCGCCGTGGAGCTTTAATGTTAAGTGTTTCTGTAAAACATCCTGATTCCGAATCGTTTATTGATGCAAAAATGGAATCGGGGAAAGTAACAGGCGCTAATGTTTCGGTGAAGGTACACGATGATTTCATGGAAGCCGCCATCAACAACAGGAGCTTTATCCAGCAATACCCCATCGATGCAAAAGAGCCTTTGTATAAAAAGGAAATTGATGCCGGCACATTGTGGAAGAAAATCGTCCACAATGCATGGCAATCGGCTGAACCGGGCATTTTGTTCTGGGACACCATTATCCGCGAATCGGTTCCCGATTGTTATGCGGATCTTGGCTACAAAACCGTTTCCACGAACCCTTGTGGGGAAATCCCCCTGTGCCCGTACGACAGTTGCCGTTTGCTGGCTATTAATTTATATTCGTATATCAACAATCCATTCACGCCCGAAGCTTCATTCGACTTCGAGCTGTTCAAGAAACATGTAGGGCTTGCGCAACGCATCATGGACGATATTATCGACCTTGAAATGGAGAAGATTGAGAAAATAATCGAGAAAATCGATTCGGATCCGGAAGACAACGATATTAAAAACACGGAATTCCAACTTTGGGAAAAAATAAAGACCAAAACCTCGCAGGGACGCCGTACCGGTGTGGGAACCACCGGCGAAGGCGACATGCTGGCTGCATTGGGCCTGCGTTACGGAACCGACGAAGCAACCGATTTTTCCGAAAAAGTACACAAGGAGCTTGCATTGGCAGCTTACCGCTCATCGGTAACCATGGCCAAGGAGCGCGGTGCGTTTACGGTTTATGACGCGAAGCGCGAGGAAGGAAATCCTTACATCCAACGTCTCCGCGAAGCCGACCCGGCCTTGTATGAAGACATGGCAAAGCACGGTAGGCGGAACATTGCCTGCCTGACCATTGCCCCTACGGGTACTACCAGCATTATGACACAAACGACTTCGGGCGTTGAGCCGGTGTTCATGCCGGTGTACACGCGCCGGCGCAAGGTGAACCCGAACGACAAGCATGTGCGGATTGACTTTGTGGATGAAAATGGCGATTCGTGGGAAGAATATGTGGTTTTCCACCACAAATTCGTAACCTGGATGGAAGCCAACAATTTATCGACAACCAAGAACTACACAAAAGAAGAAATCGATGAATTGGTGGCAAAATCGCCTTATTACAAAGCCACTGCAAACGATGTGGACTGGCTAAAGAAGGTCCAGATGCAGGGAAGGATCCAGAAATGGGTCGACCATTCGATCAGTGTAACCATCAATCTACCGGCCGACGCCACCGAAGAGCTGGTAGGCCATTTGTACGAAGAAGCCTGGCGGTGTGGTTGCAAGGGCGTGACTGTTTACCGGGATGGTTCGCGTGCCGGTGTACTTGTTTCGGTGGATGAAAAAGCCGACAACAAGAAGGAAGAGAAAAAGGAGAATTGCTTCTGCTACGATACCAATTACACAAAGCGCCCGAAAGAACTCGACTGCGATGTAGTGCGTTTCCAGAATGCCAAGGACAAATGGATTGCATTTGTAGGACTTTACAACGAACGCCCTTATGAAATTTTCACCGGGCTGGCCGATGATGAAGAAGGGATATTGCTTCCAAAGACGGTGAACGAAGGGAAAATTATCAAAACCGTTGATGAACAAGGTAATAAGCGTTATGACTTCCAATTTGTGAATAAGCGCGGATACAAAACCACGGTCGAAGGATTGTCGCATAAATTCGACAAGGAATACTGGAATTATGCCAAGCTGATTTCGGGGGTGTTGCGTTATGGAATGCCTATCGACCAGGTAATCAAGCTTGTTTCGGGTTTGCAACTGGATAGTGAATCAATCAATACATGGAAAGTCGGTGTTGAAAGGGCATTGAAGAAATACATCCCCGATGGAACGCAGATTAAAGAACAGCCTTGTCCCAACTGTGGTCAGAAAGCCCTGGTGTACCAGGAAGGATGCTTGACTTGCAAAAGTTGTGGTTACTCGCGTTGTGGATAATTCCTGCTTGGGTATTTATACAAAAAAAACGAACCTTCCAAGTTCGTTTTTTTTTGTATAATATGTCGTAGAGTTGGCTTTGCCAGCAAGAACCCGGAACCCGAATGGGTCTTGCGCTTGGTTTTGAGCTTGTTGCTTATGCTAAATCTTGACTTGTTTATTTCAGCAGCGACTTGTATGTTTTTTTCCCCTTGAAGTAATATTCGAACACAATGCTTTTTTGCAGGATAAGCTCTTTGCAATCGTTGGTTGCATGGAGTATGTTTTCTTTTCTTTTGCCTTCAAAAGAAGGTTTCATGCGTTTAAAATCCGACCGGGCCTTGAACACGGTAAAGCCGTTTTGGGGTTTTCCGGTTAAAATCAGTTGGAATGCAGCCGCGTAGTCGAATATTAACCGCCAAAACATGGTTCTTTTCAGTAATTTATTGGGCAGGTTCTTATAGAGCATCAATAAGTTGTTCCTGAAATTGAGATAGGTTTTACGGGGGCTTTCCACGTTCAGCGTGCCTCCGCCGATATGGTAAACCACGCTTTCGGGAACGCATGCCACCTTGAACCCCCGGCTGTTGAGCCTCCAGCACAAATCAATTTCCTCCATGTGGGCAAAAAATTCATTATCGAGCCCCCCCACCTTTCGGTAAAGTTCCGAACGTATCATCAGGCAGGCGCCGCTTGCCCAAAAAACTTTATTTGCAGTATCGTATTGCCCCTTGTCTTTTTCGGCGACACCGAAAATGCGCCCACGGCAGAATGGGAAGCCGAAGCGGTCGATATAACCACCGGCAGCTCCCGCATGTTCGAAATGCGTACGCCGGAAATAACTAAGGATTTTGGGCTGGCAGGCAGCAAACTTTTCGTTGGAGCCCATAAATGCCATCATTGGTTCGAGCCAACCCGGCGACACTTCCACATCGGAATTGAGCAAGACGTAATAATCGGCTTCCACCTGCTCGAGCGCCTTGTTGTACCCGCCAGCAAAGCCATAATTCTTATCGAGCACGATGGTCCTGACTTCGGGAAATTCCGCTTTCAGCAAAGCCAACGAACTATCGGTGGAAGCATTATCGGCGACAATGATTTCAGCGCCGGGCAATTGGGTGTTTTTTATGAGTGTGGGTAAGAATCTTTTTAGAAATTCCTCCCCGTTCCAGTTCAGGATTACAATGGAGACGGTCATTTGGTATGCAGAAATCGGGTTAGAAATTATTGTTGCCTTTTATATTTCCACCTGCGATGGCTCCAGAGCCAGTACTCGGGTTGCCTGGCGATTGTTTCTTCGAGTAACCCGATATATTTCCGGGTAATCTCGTATTCAGCAGCCATTTTTGGTTGTAGTGAAATGGGAACGAGCTTGCAACGGTAATAACCCCGTTTCACGCACCTGATATCGATATAAAAAACCGGATAATCGAATTTCCTGGCCAATTCTTCTGTCCCGGTAAGCACAGGGGTGTCCTGGTTTAAAAAAGGTGTCCAGTAATCGATATTCCGGCGGCGTGGCGACTGGTCGGCAATCATTCCAAACAAAGCAGGTTGGTTTTTACTCCTAAGCTGTACCATTAACCGGAGCAATAGCCGTTTTTCGATGTTTATGTCGCCAAATTTGCTTCTTATCAGGCACATCAGCTTGTCGAAGGTGCCGCTTGACAGTTTTTTGTAAACACCGTACAATGGTTTGTCGGCAGGCGCCCACAATGGCAGCGAACCCATCCATTCCCAGTTGCCGTAATGGGCCGTCATCAGCATAATGCTTTTTCCAGCAGTATCCTTGTCGGATAATACTTCGGGGTTTTCGTATACCATGCGGCGTTTCATCTCCTTTTCGCCCATGTTTATTTGCTTGATTGTTTCAATGAACAAGTCGCAGAAAAAACGGTAAAAGCGCTTCTCGATAACCAATAGCTCGGAGGTTGATTTTTCCGGGAATGAATTGGCCAAGTTCCCGCGGACAATGTTTTTGCGGTAACCGAAGACGTGGTAAACCAGGAGGTATGAGATATCGGCGAGCAAATAAAGCACGCGCAAGGGCAGCAAGGCTGTCAACCAGCAAAAAGAAACAAGAAAATAATACATGCTTGTAAGGTGATTTTTAAAACTGAAAAAACACCAGGCAAGGCAAAGCTTGCGTGGTGTTTTAATCTATCAATCGAAGAAACAGTTATTCTTCACCGTCGTCTTCCTTATAAATTCCCAGCGATTTACCGTATTCATATTCACCGTCGAGAACCAGTTGTATGTCTTCTTCCGAAAGATCAATCCCATCCTTTTTCGAGTTTTTCAGGATATATTTCAACATTTCCTCCTCGTCGATACTTGCTTCTTCGGTAGAATCCTCGTCTATCAGGCCGTTTTCGTCGTAATAATCGTAAACAACATCCAATACATATTCTACTTTTTCATCATTGATACGTCCTTTCGATTCGGCAGGAAGGGAGTCAAGAATGAATTTCACGGCATCATCTTCGTCGTAAACCAATAAGTCGTCGTCTGCTGTTTTCATAATGGTTGTTTTTAAGTGTGTGTTTAAACCTTTTGGGGATTTCAAAGCCCAAAGATAGATTATTTTTTCAGGAATCGGTTTGTGTTTCCTTGTTTTTTAGAAAATAAACATGCTGAATACTTGCTGGCAGCTATCCGAATGATATGGGTGTTTTCCATATCTTTGGTAGTTACTGGAGAAGCCGCTGGCATGCAGTATCGGCTAAGTGGCTCATTTTATTTGTTTTAATCCAGCAAGTGCCGAACTGTCTTTGGGGCGGATAACCAGCGCCTCGTTAAACAGGACTTTGGCTTCCGCCGACTTCCTGAGGTTCAGGTAAGTCCATCCAAGCATGATGGTTGAATCATAATCGAGCGGATACAGGTTAATCACCTTTTCAAAAAGCCTTGCAGCCTCGCCGTACTGTTTACGGTTGTAGTAAATAACCCCCAACCAGTAGTTTGCAACCGTATTCTGGGGGTCTATCCTCAGGATTTCATTATAGGTTGCCTTCACTTTTTCCCAATTTTCGCTGGCACTCAATGGTTTTATCAATCCAAATTTAGCTTCGATGGCATAAGGTTTCAACGAAATAGCCTTTTGGTAATATTTGATGGATGACGTATATTGTTTCGACAGATAATATAGCCAGCCGAGGCGCACGTTGGCCGTGTAGTCGGCTGGTTTGTAGATGGCCGACACCTCCTTGATTGCGGAGGCATAATCTTCTGATTTTTCATATTCGTAACTCTTGTAGAACGATGTTTCCCTTGAAACCTGGTTCTGGGCAGTGGTGACAGCAGCAAACAGACTGATCAGCGCGGCTGTGAAAAATAATTTTAAAGTTTCCATATTATGCCTCCTGTGATTGAATGTTGGGGGTAAAATTGATTATTATTATAGTATTTGGTATCGTAAGAATAATTGCCGAATAGCCGGATATGGTTGTTCAAGTAATAAAAAAGTGTCCCGCCAGTTTTGAACGTGGAATAATCCCCCGAATTGTAGATATAAACCCCATTCATGTCGACAAAATTTTGCTGTTTCCCTTCCGTTGAAAACACTTCCAGCCAAAGCCTTTTCATAGGCATGAATCCAACTCCCTGGTTATAAACCATGTTGTTGCCTGCCGCACCTGCCAGGTAATACAAATCGGAATGCAGGTAAAACCTATTCAATTGCGGGATTGTAATCCCCGCATGGAAGCCGGCCTGGTTGTACGAACCGTTATTGGCATAGGTGGATCCTGATAATGAAACATCGAAAAGATGTTTTTGATAAGCTATTTTTCCATAAAACATACGGGTTGTATATTGGTTGGCGCCCGCAACCGTGCTGATTAAATGCAATCCTCCGCTAACCGAGAAGCGTGCTGCCGGGTTCCATTTCAGCAAGGCATAATA
>DATGXD010000264.1:0-7233 GCA_035299105.1 Paludibacter sp.
AAAGCTTTGTTTTCATTATAATTGATTGGTAGTCAGCTATAAAGATACAAAATTTCAAGGTCTTTTCCAAATAAAAAGATTACTATTTTGCTGAATATCAAATAATTATATCGCTATACAATTATTGTCATGTACTAAATATTTCTTTATACCTCCGACGTAAATGCAGAAAAACAATATTTTCAAGTTTACGACCATAATTTTCGGAAAATGAAGCTCCAACTACATCGGCTAATCCAGTATCTATATCATACAGTTACCATTTATAGTTGCTCATTGCAAACATACAACCATTTTCATTACTAACAAACAACAGTGTTTATTTCTAATGAACACTACCAACAATATGACAATCTTTACCCATGTACAGCCTTATCTGACATAGGTTTATACCTCGGAACAAACGAAAACGGACTCGCCCCATTACAAGGCAAGTCCGATTTTTCTATCTTAAAGTCTCCCCATTCAGGGAAATTCAGAGGGTTTTTAATCTTCCAGCAAAATCTCCATAATCGTCACGGCAGCTTTAGCCACCGGCGAACCCGGGCCAAAGATGGCTGCCACACCGGCTTTGTACAGGTAATCGTAATCTTGAGCTGGAATTACACCACCCGCGATGACGATAATATCTTCACGGCCGAGCTTCTTCAACTCTTCAATTACCTGTGGCACCAGTGTCTTGTGACCCGCAGCCAACGAAGAAACACCCATTACGTGCACGTCGTTTTCCACGGCTTGTTTGGCTGCTTCGGCCGGAGTCTGGAACAATGGTCCCATGTCCACGTCGAATCCGCAGTCGGCATAACCGGTTGCTACTACTTTTGCACCGCGGTCGTGTCCGTCCTGACCCATTTTGGCAATCATGATACGTGGACGGCGGCCTTCTTTCTGGGCAAATTTTTCGGTCAACTCGCAAGCTTTCTGAAAGTTTGCGTCGTTTTTGGTTTCTGATGAATACACGCCTGAAATAGTTCTGATAGTTGCTTTATAACGTCCTGATACTGCTTCACAAGCATCGGAAATTTCGCCCAACGAAGCGCGAACCCGTGCTGCCTCCACAGCTAATTCCAACAAGTTACCGTTTCCGGTTTTGGCACATTCGGTAATGGCTGCCAATGCTTTTTGCACATCGGCTTCGTTGCGGTTTGCACGCAATTGGTTCAAACGCTCAATTTGTTGTAAACGAACGGCTGTGTTATCCACTTCCAGGATATCGATCGGGTCTTCTTTTTCCAAACGGTATTGGTTAACACCCACGATAACCTGGCTTCCCGAGTCGATACGGGCTTGTGTGCGGGCAGCCGCTTCCTCGATACGCATTTTTGGAATACCGGTTTCGATAGCCGCAGCCATACCACCCAGCTTTTCCACCTCTTCAATCAACGCCCATGCTTTTTCAGCCAGTTCGTTGGTCAACGATTCTACGTAGTAAGAACCTGCCCATGGATCTACCTCGCGGCAAATATCGGTTTCCTGTTGGATATAAATCTGCGTGTTGCGGGCAATACGTGCCGAGAAATCGGTTGGCAACGCGATAGCTTCGTCCAACGCGTTGGTGTGCAATGATTGGGTGTGACCCAATGCAGCTCCCATGGCTTCGATACAGGTACGACCCACGTTGTTAAACGGATCCTGCTCCGTAAGCGACCAGCCTGAAGTTTGCGAGTGTGTACGCAAGGCCAGTGATTTCGGGTTTTTAGGGTTGAACTGTTTCACGATTTTTGCCCACAACATACGTGCAGCACGCATTTTGGCAATTTCCATGAAGTGGTTCATACCGATAGCCCAGAAGAAAGACAAACGCGGAGCGAACGAGTCGATATCCATACCTGCATTCACACCGGCACGAAGATATTCCAAACCATCGGCCAGTGTGTAAGCCAACTCGATATCGGCAGTTGCACCTGCTTCCTGCATGTGGTAACCTGAGATAGAGATAGAGTTGAACTTAGGCATCTTTTGAGAAGTAAACTCAAAAATATCAGCAATAATTTTCATCGAGAATTTAGGTGGGTAAATATAGGTATTACGCACCATGAATTCTTTCAAAATATCATTTTGGATAGTTCCGGCCATTTCTTCAAGTTTAGCACCTTGCTCCAAACCTGCATTGATATAAAACGCAAGGATAGGAAGTACGGCACCGTTCATGGTCATAGAAACCGACATTTTGTTCAATGGAATACCGTCGAACAACACTTTCATATCTTCAACCGAGCAGATAGACACACCCGCTTTACCAACGTCACCTACCACACGTTCGTGATCAGCATCGTAGCCACGGTGTGTAGCTAAGTCGAAAGCAACCGAAAGACCTTTTTGACCGGCAGCCAAGTTACGACGGTAGAATGCATTTGATTCTTCGGCAGTCGAGAATCCGGCATACTGACGGATTGTCCAGGGCTGCATGGCGTACATGACCGAGTAAGGTCCACGCAAATAAGGGGGAAGACCGGCAGCATAGTTCAGGTGATTCATGCCTGCAATATCTTCTTTTGTATAAACTGGTTTCACCGGAATCAACTCGGCAGTCAGCCAACTGCTATCAGCTTCAGGAGCAGATGAAGCAGCAACGTTTTTAATATCTATATCTTTAAAATTTGGTTTCATAAGATTTATTTTTTCAACACGAAGACACTAAGACACGAATTAAAAGTAACCATTTATTTTACGACTGATGCCATCTTTGATTAATGGAACATTAAAGTTAATCAAGAATCCAAGTTTTTTATTGGCAAGTTTCATATAAGTAAGGAGTTGAACTTCGTGAACAGGAAGAACTGTTTCGACAGCTTTAAGTTCTATAATAATTGAATCTTGAACTAAAAGATCAATGATAAATTCTTTATTCAGTTGTTTTCCTTTGTAAATAACTGGTAATTTGATTTGACTGTTTACAGTCAAATTTCGTGACTTTAATTCTTCTATCAGGCAATACTCATAAACTGACTCCAGCATACCAGGACCTAATTCTTTATGCACACTATTAAGCTGCATCCACAATTTTAGCCCCGATTCTCTCTAACTCAATTTTATCCATATTGCCTTTGTGACTTCGAGTCTTTGTGTTTATAATAATTTAGAATTAAACTCTTTAAGGGTTTGAAGTACATTCGATTTCACATTCACGAAATATTCAATTCCTTGTGCTTTCAGTTCATCCATATTGGCAGGAGCACCAGCAACTACGAAGAGTTGTTTTCCGTCGATAGCTTTGAATGCAGCAGGAGCCAATTCAGCATATTCGTCGTCGCTTGAGCAAAGAACGATAATATCGGCACCGGCAGCCTGAGCAGCGGCAACACCTTCTTCAACTGTTGCAAAACCAAGGTTATCAATCACTTCGTAACCGGCACAGGCAAAGAAGTTGCACGAGAATTGTGCACGGGCCAGACGCATGGCCAGGCTACCGATGGTAAGCATAAATGCTTTCGGACGTTTAGCAGCGCCTTCGGTGGCAAAACGAAGAGCTTCAAACTCTTCAGCCCCACGAACGGGCAACAGTTTTTCTGTTCCGCTATGATTGCAACCGCAACCTGCAACATCAGCTTTTTCAACTTTGGCAGCAGCCACTTCGGTGAAGTTGGGGAACTGGTTGGTACCCAAGAGGATTTCGCGACGGCTCGAAACGGCTTTCAGGCGGCCGGCAGCAGTAGCTTTCACAGCTTGCTGAACCGAGCCCGAAGTGATAGCGGCATAGAACCCTCCATTATCTTCCACCTCAAGGAATAATTTCCAAGCTTGTGCGGCAACTTCGTTGGTCAATGTTTCGATATAATACGAACCGGCAGCCGGGTCAACCACTTTGTCGAAGTGCGATTCTTCTTTCAGCAGCAATTGCTGGTTGCGGGCAATGCGTTCCGAAAATTCATCGGTTGCCTTGTAAATTACATCGTAAGGCAAAACGGCCAACGAGTTAACACCTCCGAGCGTGGCACTCATGGCTTCGGTTTGGGTACGAAGCATGTTCACATTGGCATCGAAAATTGTTTTGTTGAAGGTAGTTGTTTCGGCATGGATGCGCATTTTGGCAGCGCATTTGCAAATCCCGTTCACTGTGTTTTTGCAATCGGGCACGCGGCATTCGGGTTGGTAAGCATCCACAATGTTTGCCCACAGGAGGCGTGCAGCACGGAATTTGGCAATTTCCATGAAGTAATTTCCACCCACACCAAAGTTGAATTTTATTTTCTTTGCAGCCAATGATTTATCTACCCCGGCCTCGATCAACGACGAGAGGTATTCATTACCCCAAGCCAACGCGTAACCCAATTCCTGCGCAACGAAAGCACCGGCATTCGACAAAGTAGTTGCATTCACGCCAACCACGCGGTAAAACGGCAATCCGGCAGCTGCTTCAACCAATGCTTTTGCCTTTGCAACAATTTCTTCCTTAGTCAATTCCTTTCCGGCCAGCATCATGCGGTTCATCGGGTCGAAATTGATGGAGCCATGCAGCTTTTTCACATCATATGCTTTCGACTTGAAATAATCCGTCAGGATGGTTGCCAACTGTGCCGAAGCGTTGACACAAATGCGGAAATTCAGTTCGATGCAATCTGCGGCGATTCCGGCAAGCAATGTTTCGATATACCCTGCGCCAAGCTCTTCTTTTTTAAGAATAAAGCAAAGCGAGGTTACACCTTTGTTCAGCACGTCGAGCGCTTTTGCGTTGGCGTCTTTAGCCGATTCCACCACAATGTCCTGACGAACAAACCATTCGTTGTCGGCTTTCGTTCCGCGTACGAATGGGAAAACACCCGGAGCTGCATCTTTGGTTTGCAACGCCTCAATGTCTTCTGCACGATAAAAAGGCATCACGCTGAAACCTTCGTTGGTTTTCCAAACGAGCTTCTTGTCGAAATCGGCCCCTTTGAGGTCGGCTGTGATTTTGTCCATCCATTGCTGCTTGCTAACCGTTGGAAAATCAGCCAATAAATTCAATTTTTTTTCTGCCATAATATATAATTCAAGTAAATAGTTCCGGAAAGAAATGCACGAAACATAGGAGGTACGTACAACCAACCCGCATTGTTAAAATACATTTCAACATCCTTGTTTCTAAGCGGGTGCAAAATTACTATTTTCAATTGAGTTATAAGAATTTTTCACGAAGTAATTAAAGAAAAATTTCGGCAATTATGGGCAGTGCAAAAAATAGAACTTTGCTGTCAGTCGAAACAGATAATTTCATATCTTTACCATCCATCCCGAACAATCACACCCTTTAAATTATTTACTATTATGGCAAATGAAATTTCGAACAAGAAAGCGGAAAACAAACCGGAATTCAGCATGACACTGGAAGCAGAAGAACACTTGAAGTCAGCGGCAAAATGGAGTTACTTTTTATCCATTATCGGGTTTATCAACATGGTGCTCTTGGTGGTGGGAAGCATAACTTTATTCGGCCTGTCGATGGTCAAAAACGAATATGCCGATTTTCAATCACTGCCCTTTCCGGTACTCGAAACATTGGGCGTTTTATATTTCGTAATGGCCATACTGTATTTTTACCCCACATACAACTTGATGAAATTCGGGAGCAAAATACAATATGCCTTTGAGAACCACGACCAGGCCGCATTAAACCAAGGCTTGAAGAACCTGAAGAAGGTGTTTATGTTCATTGGCATCCTGACCTTGGTTTCAATTGGCATGATCATCATTTTTATAATTTCAGCCTTTTTGTTCAAGCACGCCCTGCCTTGATTTGATTTTCCGAAGCGGCTTTGCGAAACAACTACCCCCAATTATTACATTGTCCAAAATGTATATTTTTAAAATAAAAAACATTTCCTAATTCCAATTCCTTATGAGCAACATTACCTTTTTATCCGAAATCAACTGGTTTGCAGTCATTTCCACCATTGTATTATCATTCATCCTTGGCGCCTTATGGCACTCGGTATTGTTTAAAAAAGGCTGGACCGAAGACTCTAAAACTATTTACAGCTCCGGGAACCATGGCAACCCGGCAATAATTTTCGGATTATCGGCCGTGCTGCATGTTATTGCAATAATCGGGCTTGCCGTGTTTATTGGCAGCAACTCCACAGCATGCGAAGGGTTAACGAAAGGGTTCATTGTCAGCACAGTGTGGATTGCCACCAGCATGGGTGTGACTTATATTTTCGTGGGGCGCACGTTGCGGCTGTTCCTGATTGATGCCGGGTTCTACGTGGTTTTCCTTTCGCTTGCCGGATTGATTTTAGGCGCGTGGCATTAAAAAGGAAATAATTCTTCAGACGAAAAGATGACCGTATTAAAGGCGGTCATCTTTTCGTAATCCGCTTTTAAAATCAGGCCTGAAGGATTTGCAATCGCCCTCCCAGGGTTCTAGTCTTATCTTCCAATTCTTCACTTCATTTCCACCAGACTTCACGGGGCGATACCAACGCAAACAGTCTTTTTGAGCTTCAACAGTTTCGTGATGGCTGATATCGCGGCAAAACCATGCGCCTACACGAGCCGGATTCGCAAACTTCGGCATTATGGCAAACCCCTCAATATTGTCGCTTCCCCCGGCCGGATTCGGAACAGGATATTCTGCTTTTGTAACAAATTTCACTTTACCTCCTTGAATCTCCGTATTCAAATCGGTGACTTCCAGACTATTCAAATCAGTATTATGCAAAACATACAGCAAACCCGTGGAGCGGTCGAATGATAAATCACAACTTTCCCCCTGGGAAGTTTTGTATTTCCCAACCAGTTCGAAATCATCATCCTTATCCGGATTCACATCGTACACCCAAATCAGCCCTTTTTTCTGGTGTGCAATGAAAACCAACCCACCCATTCCTTTTTTCGAAGTGCATGGCAACCCCGTATCAGCGCTTACGAACCCGGCATTCTTCAAATAACTGTCCGGAACAAATTCAATCCCCTCCGGCCCGTCATTACCCGTATCCTGCATACCGCCATTGAAGGAAAGCAAGTTCCATGTATGAACCAAACCGCACTTCGAATAGCCCGCATTAAAAGCAAACCTCCTGATTTCAAACATTTTCTCGTCGATGGTATAAAACTCCTTTGCTCCCAGATCCACCTGCATCACATCTTCGGGACTTCCAAGTTTGCGCAACGAACCGGCGAGGCTGAATTTGTCGGTCACACTATCGTACTGCAACACGTAAAGTTTGCCATTGTCCGAAACCGCAAACAATTGGTTTGTTTCACAATTCCAATGAAGCCCACTAAGTTCATCAACCCCTAAAATATTAATCGCAC
>DATGXD010000265.1:0-9420 GCA_035299105.1 Paludibacter sp.
GCGGAAAGTGAAACGCGATGAACGTGCCGGCCGTGGCGAACAGGCATTCCTGGCAAAGCTGCGTGCCGATTATAATTTTCAGGTGGATGCCCAGAGTTTACAGGAATTCTCCAAGTTGCTGGGAACCCGCACCTTGGCCGACTCCAGCTTTGTGGCCGATGCTGCCAAGTTGAATAAACCGCTTTGCAGTTATGCCGGCAACAGCCTGACACAGGCCGATTTTGCTGCATACCTCAAGAAAAACAGCTATGCGGAAAAAACAACTCCTGCGGATATCGTGAATGAAAAATTCAAAGCTTTTGCCGATAGCAAATTATTGGCTTATGAAGATTCGCAGCTTGAAAAGAAATACCCCGATTTCAGGTTCCTGATGCAGGAATACCACGATGGCATCCTGTTGTTCGAGGTAAGCAACCGCGAAGTGTGGGAAAAAGCCTCGAAAGATACCGAAGGACTTGATAAGTACTTCAAAGCCCACAAGGCAGACTATACTTGGGAAAAACCGCATTATAAAGGCCACATAATTTATTGCAAGGACAAGGCGACTTTCAAGGCTGCCCAATCGATTGTCAAAAAATCGGCAAGCGATTCCATTGACAAGTACCTCCCTGCAAGGTTGAACGACAGTATCAAATATGTGAAAGTTGAAAAGGGGTTGTATGCACAGGGCGAAAACAAGGTGGTCGACAACCAGGTTTTCAAATCGAAAGAAAAACTAGATTCCGCTAAAGATTATCCTTACGTTTTTGTGACCGGAAAGCTGTTGAAGAACACTCCGGAAGATTACACCGACGTCCGTGGCCTGGTAACTGCCGATTACCAGGAATACCTCGAAAAGGAATGGGTCAAAGCCCTGCGCGCTAAATACCCTGCAAATGTAGACCAGGGGGTCTTGAAGCAGGTTAAGAAAAACTGATAACCAGAAAAACCAAATAACGCGAAAATATTAATCAGGATTGGTATTTTCGCGTTTTTTTATTTATGCGACACATGAAACTATTTCCATTGCAACTTGTCCTGGTATTTGCCTTGATAGTCAATCCTTCGTGTAAAAGCAAGCCGGAGGCTGAGAAGCCTGCTTCTAAACCATTGCTCGAGGTGGAGGGGAAGTTCCTGTATGCCGACGATGTGAAGCAGATTATTCCACCCAATGTGAATAAGAAAGACAGTGCGGAAATAGCACAAAGTTTTATCCGGAAATGGGTAATCGATGTTTTGATGTATGAAAATGCCAAACGGAATGTTTCGAACCAGGCGGAAATCAACGAAATGGTTGAAAGCTACCGTAAATCGCTGACCATCCACCAGTACCAGCAGAGAATGATTGAACAGCGGTTGCCGAAAGAACCTTCGGAAGAAGAATTGAAATCCTTTTACGACCAGTACCGCGACCAGCTCGTCCTGAAGGAAAATATAATCCGGGGATTTTTGTTGGTTTTGCCGAAAAAAGCCCCGAACATGGGGAATGTGCGCAGCTGGGTTCAATCGGGAAACACCAAAGCGCTTGAGAATATCGAAAAATACAGCCTGCAAAATGCAATCAGCTACGACTATTTTGGTGATAAATGGATGCCGTTTACCGAAGTGTTGAAGAAAATACCCTTGCAAATCGAAGACCCTGCCAGCTTTATATCTTCAAGGCGCTTTGTGGAGACAGCGGACAGCTTGCAAACTTATTTCCTGCGTATCCAGGATGGTAAAACGACCGGGCAGGTGGAGCCTTACGAAATGGCCCGCGACAGGATATCGAACATCCTGCAAAACAAACACAAGGCCGATTTTATTGCGGAATTCGAATCGGAGCTTTATAAGGATGCCATTGAAAGCGATGCTGTGACATTCTTTAAACAATAAGGGGTTATCGGGCGCAGGAACCCGTTTTTAGACGTTCGCCGATTACCCGCAAGGTTTCATTTACCGACTCTTCCACGTTGCATGCCGTGTCGATCCACACGGCATGTTTGTTTTTCTTGCTGAAATCCCATAACTCATTTATTTGCCTTCGTACTTCTTCCAGGGGTATCTCGGGCTTGCGCGCGTGGATTGTTTCGGGGTCTGCCCCCAGGCATATTATCAGCTCGGGTTCGGGTATAAACTTTAACCCCAGTTTTAAAAACCATGTTGGCAACGACACGCGGGTTCGCCTTGGGTCGATAAGGTATTCGTAATAATAACGGTCGAAAATCCAAATGCAGCGGTCGAAGGTTTTCCGGGGAAATATTTTAAGCCAATATCCCAGCGTGTAGTCGAAATAATAATACGTGAAGCGGAATAATGATGCAAGTAGACCCGATTGTTTTTGCTCGTGGGGATGGGTTTCGGGTGCGTTGCCGGCATTTCTTTTCCAGGTAAGTCGTCTCATGTTGGGAAGCATGTTTGGTCGGAGATGTTCATAGTAAATGCGGGAAAATTTAGCCAGTTCAGGGGTCGCCCTGTCTATTATGGTGGTTTTCCCCGAACCATCCGTACCCAGGAAAGCAATGGTGAGTCCTTTTTTTAATTCCATTTGGATAGGTTTGTCTGCCGCCTTTTATGGAAGGTGGTGGAATATTATTCCCGTTCCTCGTGCTGGGGCGGGATTCATTCTACCAGTTATAACAAACGCATCCACCAAAAGTTGGCGTGGGATCCGCATGGCGGCAGTACAATGACCAATTGTGTTGTTGAAGCCTGTGACACAGTAAGGCTCAAGAAACAGAATGGCTGCCCCGATTTGGTGAGGCAGCCATTTTGTTTGCCAGAAGCTGGCGGCTATTTGTTCTGTTCTTTAGCCCAACTGTCTTTTAGCGATACGGTTCGGTTGAAAACCAGCTTCGCCGGTGTTGAGTCGGGGTCTACATTGAAATATCCAATGCGTTGGAACTGGAACTGGTCAAGCGGTTTGGTTTCTTTCAGCGAAGTTTCCACTTTGCAGCCTGTGCGTACTTCCAGTGAATTGGGGTTCAGCAGGTCGCGGAAATCACGCTCGTCGGCCGAGGGGTTTTCGACACTGAACAGGCGGTCGTAGAGGCGCACTTCGGCATCAATGCAATTTGTAGCCGATACCCAATGCAATGTGCCCTTCACCTTGCGGTTCGAATCAGGCATGCCGCTTTTGGTCTGCGAGTCGTATTCGCAGTAAATTTCAGTTACGTTTCCGTTGTTGTCCTTTTTGCAACCGGTACACTTCACGATGTAAGCGCTTTTCAGGCGGACTTCCTGTCCCGGGGTCAGGCGGAAATATTTTTTAGGTGCATCCTCCATGAAGTCATCGCGCTCCACGTACAGTTCGCGTGTGAATGCGATTTCGCGTGTTCCTGCTGCTTCGTCTTCGGGGTTGTTCACCGTTTCCATCATTTCCACCACGCCTTCGGGGTAGTTGGTCACAATCAGTTTCACCGGGTCGAGTACTGCATTCACGCGGGTGGCGGTTTTGTTGAGGCTTTCGCGAACCGCATGTTCCAGCAGCCCGATGTCGTTTAGGGCTTCGAACTTGGTGTAGCCTATTTTGTCGATGAAATTATGGATCGATTCGGGTGAATATCCGCGGCGGCGGAGTCCACAAATAGTCGGCATGCGCGGGTCGTCCCAGCCGCTAACTAGCTTTTCCTGCACCAGCTGGAGCATTTTTCGCTTGCTCATCACGGTGTATGTCAGGTTCAAGCGGTTGAATTCTATTTGTCGCGGACGGTAACCGCCATCCTTGAACTGGTCGATAAACCAGTCGTACAAAGGTCGGTGTACTTCGAATTCAAGGGTGCAAAGAGAATGTGTGACACCTTCGAAATAATCGGATTGGCCGTGTGCATAATCGTACATCGGGTAGGCTTTCCAAGTCCAGCCGGTGCGGTGGTGCGGGTGCGAGTTGATTACGCGGTACATAATCGGGTCGCGGAAATGCATGTTGGACGAGGCCATGTCGATTTTGGCGCGCAATACCATGGCTCCTTCGGCAACTTCGCCGGTATTCATTTTCAGGAATAAAGCCAGGTTTTCTTCCACGGGTCGGTTTCGGTAGGGGCTTTCGGTCCCCGGCACAGTTGGGGAACCTTTTTGCTTGGCAATGGTTTCGGCCGATTGCTCATCCACGTAGGCTTTCCCCTGCTTGATCAGGTCGATGGCCAAATCCCACAATTGCTGGAAATAGTCGGAAGCATAATACACGTTTTCCCACTTGTAGCCGAGCCATTGGATATCTTCCATGATTGAATCCACATATTCCACATCTTCTTTCACCGGGTTGGTGTCGTCGAACCGGAGGTTGCAAGTGCCTTTGTAATTCTGCGCAATGCCAAAATCAAGGCAAATGGCCTTGGCGTGGCCAATGTGAAGGTAGCCGTTTGGTTCGGGCGGGAAACGGGTTTGTATCCGACCATCGTTTTTGCCATCTTTCAAATCCTGTTCAACAAAAGCCTCGATAAAGTTCAGGCTCTTTTTGGGTGCTTCGTCCATTTTTTCCATATTTTTAAAAATACTCCCTTCCGACAAAAAATAATAAACTATTCTGTTACTTTTGTGACTTGCAAAATTAGTTGAAAATTGCCAATTAAACGCAATGGAAATGAAATAAATATCTATTTGTTGTGTTTGAACTTAGGTTGGTTGGGCAAAATGCCATTGCCCGGCAAGTTAATATCCAGTGGGTCTTTCCGGGATATTCCTTTTTTTGCGTAAAGAAATATGTGCAGTTTAAGTATAACGGTAAATTGATTAAAATGATTACGGTTTTCATTGTTGTTTTCACTTCGTTGGTTTCATACCTTGCTTTCAATAACAGCAACTTGATGGGAAAGCTTGTTTTTTGTCCTTTGGCAATCGGGCGGGGAGGTTGGTACCGGTTTGTCACCCATAGTTTCGTTCATGCCGACTGGGCACACCTCATTTTCAATATGTTTGCCCTGTACCTGTTCGGAACCGAAATCGAAAGGGTTTTTGTCGGCACATTCGGTGTGCTTATGGGCATGATTTTGTATGTCCTGCTTTATTTGCTTGGGTCGGTTGTTTCCATCATCCCAACATGGCTGAGAGAAAGGAGTAATGCGAACTACCGCAGCCTTGGGGCATCGGGCGGGGTTTCGGCCCTGGTTTTTGCCTACATCCTGGTATATCCAATGAGCTTCATGGGGGTAATGTTTATCCCTGTCTTCCTGCCCTCGTTTTTATTCGGGATTATCTACGTGGTTGCCTCCATTTACATGGAGAAGAAAAATGCAGGCAATATCAACCATATGGCGCATGTTTCAGGTGCCGTGTTTGGAATCGTTTACATGGTTGTGGTGTTCGGCATTTTTGCCGGTGTGAACCTCTTCTCCTGGTTTGCAGGGAATATCCAAATCGACTCAATCGGTGATTTGATCCATTTCGGGTATTGAGTTGCCGCCGGGAGAATCATTTTGCCGTTTTTTTAAGGATTTGGTGTCTGCCGCAAAGTTGTTGCCGGTCACGGACAAATAGGCCGCATGGATAGTGCTATATGCCAAAGTTGTGAGGCAAGATAGGCTCCAGTTTTGAAATATTGCACAAACTAATTGTTTGTGTGTCATTATTTATGCATATAAATGTAGTTTTGGTTGCGTTAATGCATAGGTATGAATTTTTAGAATGAAAATATCATAAAAACACATTTTTTGCTGGCGGTAACTAAAAAAAGTAGTACTTTTGTGCTTCCATTTTTTAGGGGAAAAACTATCAAACAATTATATTTATTATTAGGTATGAAAAAACATAATTTCAGTGCGGGTCCTTCTATTTTGCCTCGCGAGGTTATTGAAAAAACAGCCCAGGCAGTATTGGATTTCAATGGTTCTGGTTTGTCAATCCTCGAAATCAGCCACCGTTCAAAAGATTTCCAGGCTGTTGTTGACGAAGCCGTTGCACTGTTCAAGGAATTATTGAATATTCCCGAAGGTTATTCGGTGCTTTTCCTGGGAAGTGGTGCCAGCATGCAGTTTGCCATGGTTCCCTTTAATCTTTTTGAGAAAAAGGCAGCTTACCTGAACACGGGCGTATGGGCAAATAAAGCCATGAAGGAAGCCAAATTGTTTGGGGAAGTGGTTGAAGTTGCTTCTTCGAAAGATGCCAATTATACTTTTATACCTAAAGATTTCGTAATCCCGGAAGATGCCGATTATTTCCACATTACAACTAATAATACTATCTATGGTACCGAGTTGCTGAAGGATCTTGATTCACCGGTGCCATTGGTGGCCGACATGTCATCCGATATTTTCTCGCGCCCACTGGATGTTTCGAAATACGGCGTTATTTATGGTGGTGCCCAGAAAAACCTGGCTCCTGCCGGGTTGGCATTTGTAATTGTGAAAGATGAGCTGCTGGGCAAGGTATCGCGCACTTTGCCAAGCATGTTGAATTATAAAACCCACATTGCCGATGGCTCGATGTTTAACACGCCTCCCGTGCTGCCAATCTACAGCGCCCTCGAAGCATTGCGCTGGTTAAAAGCAAAGGGTGGACTTGCTGAAATGGAAAAAGTGAACATTGCCAAGGCCGAATTGCTTTACAACGCGATTGACAATAGCAAAATGTTCGTGGGTACTGCCGCAAAAGAAGACCGGTCGCGCATGAATGTTTGTTTCGTTATGAAACCCGAATACCAGGAACTTGAAGGCGCGTTCCAGAAATTTGCCACAGCGGCAGGCATGGATGGGATTAAAGGCCATCGTTCGGTTGGTGGTTTCCGTGCATCGATTTACAATGCCATGCCGATTGAAAGCGTGCAGGCCTTGATAGATTGCATGAATGAATTTGAAAAACAAAACGCATAATATAATCAGAAAAAACAGGCACTTCTTTCAGTGCCTTTTTTCGTAAAAATAATTTCCATGAAAGTATTAATTGCTACCGACAAACCGTTTGCAAAAATCGCAGTCGATGGGATTCGTAAAGAAGTAGAAGATGCGGGTTTCGAACTGGCTTTGCTCGAAAAATATACAGAAAAGCAGCAACTGCTTGACGCGGTTGTGGATGCCGATGCCATAATTATCCGAAGCGATGTTATCGATGCGGAGGTGATAGCTGCCGCCAAACAGCTGAAAATCGTGGTTCGTGCTGGCGCTGGTTACGATAACGTTGACCTTGCAGCAGCCACTGCTGCCGGGGTTTGTGTTATGAACACTCCGGGTCAAAACGCCAATGCGGTTGCCGAACTTGTGTTCGGGCTGCTGGTTTTTGCCGTGCGCAATTTTTATAACGGCACTTCGGGTACCGAGTTGAAGGGCAAGAAATTGGGAATACATGCTTATGGCAATGTGGGGCGTAATGTTGCACGTATTGCCAAGGGTTTTGGAATGGAACTATATGCTTACGATGCTTTCTGCCGCGACGAAGATATTCGTGCCGATGGTGTGGAGCCAACTTGTCTGGCAACAGAACTTTACCGGACTTGCGACGTCGTTTCGGTGCATATCCCGGCCAACGCAGAAACAAAACAGTCGATAAATGCAGAATTGCTGGGCTTGATGCCCAAGGGAGCGATTGTGGTGAACACGGCGCGTAAAGAGGTGATTAATGAACCGGAACTGGTGTCGTTCATGGAGTCTCATCCCGACTTCAAATACGTGACAGATATTGTCCCGGGCAATGATGCTGAAATGAAAGAAAAATTTCCAAACAGGTATTTTTCTACCCCGAAGAAGATGGGTGCGCAAACTGCCGAAGCCAATATCAACGCAGGTATTGCCGCTGCCAAACAGATAGTGGACTACATTAAAAACGGAAACGATTGCTTCCGCGTCAATAGATAACCTCAAGAAGGTGTGTTTTGAAAAGCGAGCTGCCAAGAATATGTTGGCAGCTCGCTTTTTTTTGTGAATCGAGTAATCCCCGTGTGCCGGAGGCTCGGGGAAATGGTGTTTGGCAGGAAGCGGGAAAGCTGATCGCCCGCTTCCTGCCTGTTTTCCAAACCGGCTTATTCGAAATATCCTTTGATAATGCCGCGGGGTGAATTGCGGACAAACATCAATATCTCGTCGCGTTCCTTGGTGGCAGGCAGTTCGGCCTCGATCCGCTCGACGGCGTGCGAAGTGTTCATTCCTGACAGGTACAGGTAACGGTAAATATCCTGGATGTCGCGTATTTGTTCGTTGGTGTAGCCACGACGGCGCAGTCCGATAGAATTTATGCCGGCGTAGGAGATGGGGTCGCGGCCAGCCTTTACAAACGGGGGGACATCCTTGTTTATTTTGGTTCCGCCCTGGATCATTACATGCGAGCCGATATGCGAGAACTGGTGGACCAATACGCCGCCGCTCAGGATGGCGAAATCATCGATCACCACCTCGCCTGCAAGTTGCGTGGCGTTAGACATGATTACGTTGTTCCCCACCACGCAGTCGTGTGCAACGTGGCAGTAAGCCATAAGCAGGCAGTTGTCGCCAACCACGGTTTTCCCTTTTGCGGCGGTTCCCCTGTTGATGGTTACGTACTCGCGTATGGTGGTGTTGTCGCCGATAATTGCCAGGGTGTCCTCGCCCTTGAATTTAAGGTCCTGGGGAATTGCGCCGATTACGGCACCTGGAAATATCCTGCAGTTTTTACCTATCCTCACTCCTTCGAGTATGGTAACGTTTGATCCGATTTGGGTGCCTTCACCAATGACAACGTTCTTGTCGATTGTTGCAAATGGTTCAATGACTACCGTGGGGGCAATTTTGGCATCCGGATGGATATAAGCTAATGGCTGTTTCATTCAATTCGTGTGGTTAATTTGAGATTTAGTTTCTTGATAAATAACGCGGGAATCCGGCATTTATTTGTTTTTTACAATCTGCGCCATGAATTCGGCTTCTGTAACTATTTTCCCGCCTACAAAAGCATATCCTTTCATCAGTGCGCAGCCACGCCGTATTTCGTCAATCATTTCCAAATGGAAAAGCAGCGTGTCGCCAGGTACTACCTTTTGCCTGAATTTTACATTGTCGATTTTCAGGAAATAAGTTGAATATCGTTCGGGGTCTTCCAAGCCGTTCAGCACCAGTAATCCTCCTGTTTGCGCCATGGCTTCCACGATGAGGACACCCGGCATGACAGGCTCCTCGGGGAAATGGCCCATGAAGAAAGTCTCGTTGCCCGACACGTTTTTAACGCCTACAATCGACCTTTCGTGGATTTCGGTCACCTTGTCTACCAGCAGGAAGGGCCATCGGTGCGGGAGCAGTTTGCGGATGGCGTTCACATCGAGTAGGGGCGCCACCGAATCATCGTAAACTGGTGCCTGGATTTCCTGCTTTTTCAGTTCGCGGCGGATTTGCTTGGCCAGGTCGGTGTTGATTTTATGGCCGGGGAATGTGGCAATCACTTTGCCCAGTATCGGTTTGCCAATGAGCGAAAGGTCTCCAATCACGTCCAGCAGTTTGTGCCGGGCCGGTTCGTTCGGGAACTTCACGCCGCCGTTCAGGTAGCCCAGTTTCGAGGCATCGAGGT
>DATGXD010000266.1:0-6048 GCA_035299105.1 Paludibacter sp.
TCAGTATGTGTTCCATTAGGGTTTGTTTTGGCTTCAAAGTTACGTGTTTTTTTCAAGAAACCAGCATTTGGTGGCTTCCATTGCAAAAATTGCCAGGAGGCACAAGCCAAAGAACAAGTTCGGGTTTGCAATTACTTTGTAGCAAAATATTTATGTGTCTTATTCTTTTTATTATCTTTGCGCCACTTTTCAAATTCTGGCACCGGCAATGCCTTGGTTTTCTCAAGCCAATGAAAACTTGTGAAAATTATAATCGCCCAAAACGGTGCAAGCAGGTTGAATACTAATTAAGAACTAAATAATTGAATATGAAAGCGTATGTATTTCCCGGCCAGGGTGCCCAATTTGTAGGAATGGGTAAAGATTTGTATGAGCAATCGGCATTGGCAAAGGATTATTTTGAAAAAGCAAATGAAATTCTTGGATTTCGCATAACAGATTTGATGTTTGAGGGAACGCCCGAAGATTTGCGTCAAACCAAAGTTACCCAACCAGCTGTGTTTCTTCATTCTGTGATTTCGGCTCTTGTTCTGGGCAACGACTTTAAACCCGATATGGTAGCAGGTCATTCATTGGGCGAATTTTCAGCGCTTGTAGCAGCAGGTGCCTTGTCGTTCGAAGATGGTTTGAAATTGGTATACGCACGTGCCATGGCCATGCAGAAAGCTTGCGAAGCTGAACCTTCGACCATGGCTGCTGTACTTGGCCTGAGCGATGAAGCAGTAGAGGAAGTGTGCGACATGATTAAGGATACTATCGTGGTTCCGGCCAATTACAATTGCCCGGGGCAACTGGTTATTTCGGGTTCGATTGAAGGAATCGACACTGCTTGTGAATTGCTTAAACAAAAAGGAGCCAAACGCGCACTGAAACTTCCTGTTGGCGGTGCATTCCACTCGCCACTTATGCAACCTGCCAGCGAGGAATTGAAAGCGGCAATCGACGCCACATCTTTTAATGTGCCTGTTTGCCCGGTTTACCAGAATGTAAATGCATGCCCGCAAACTAATCCGGATGCCATCAAGGAAAACCTCATCGCACAGTTGACAGCACCTGTGCGTTGGACACAAACCGTGAAGAACATGGTTACGGACAATGCAACTGAATTCTTTGAGCTGGGGCCGGGGGATGTTTTGAAAGGTTTAGTGAAAAAAATCAGCCCGGAAGTTACGGTTGGCTAATTTTTAAGGATATAAATTTGGAGATGCAGGGAACCACTTCCTTGCATCTTTTTTATAGAGTTTTGAGCAAAAGCGTTTTTTTTTGTATTTTTGCTTGTTGCTACGATTTAAACATTTTAAAACGATATTATTCATTATCAACCAACTAATTATGTTCAGGAAACACACTTGCGGCGAACTCCGCCTTCCCAATGCAGGACAGGAAACAACTTTGGCAGGATGGGTACAACGCACCCGGAAAATGGGGGGAATGACCTTCGTGGACTTGCGCGACCGTTACGGAATCACACAACTTGTATTCAATCAGGATGTTAATCCTGAATTGTGCGAAATGGCCAATAAATTAGGCCGTGAATTCGTCATTCAGGTTACAGGTACCGTTGCCGAACGCAGCAATAAAAACAGCAATATAGAAACGGGTGATATTGAGATACTTGTATCGGGAATGAATATCCTGAACGAATCGAAAACCCCGCCATTCACTATCGAAGACAATACCGATGGAGGTGATGACATCCGCATGAAATACCGCTACCTCGACCTACGCAGAAATTCGGTTCGGTACAATCTTGAGCTTCGCCATGACATGGCCTTCGAAACCCGCCGCTACCTGGACCAAATGAACTTCCTTGAAGTGGAAACACCCGTGCTCATCGGTTCAACTCCCGAAGGGGCTCGTGATTTCGTAGTTCCTTCGCGCATGAACCCGGGTGAGTTTTATGCTTTGCCTCAGTCGCCCCAGTTGTTCAAGCAGTTGTTGATGGTGTCAGGTTTCGACCGTTATTTCCAGATTGTCAAGTGTTTCCGCGACGAAGACTTGCGTGCCGACCGCCAGCCTGAATTTACGCAAATAGACTGCGAAATGTCATTTGTAGAGCAGGAAGATGTGTTGCAGGTTTTCGAAGGGATGGTGAAGCATCTTTTCAAATACGTGAAAAATATCGATTTCACCGAACCGTTCCCCCGCATGACTTGGGCCGATGGCATGAAATATTACGGTTCGGACAAGCCTGATATCCGGTTCGATATGAAATTCGTGGAGTTGAAGGAAGCAGTTTCAGGCCATGATTTCGTGGTTTTCGACTCGGCATCCTATGTTGGCGGGATTTGTGCGGCCGACTGTGCCTCGTACACCCGAAAACAACTTGACGAATTGACCGATTTTGTGAAAAAACCACAAATAGGAGCGAAGGGGCTGGTTTATATCCGTTGCGAAAAGGATGGCAGCTTCAAATCTTCGGTTGATAAATTCTATTCCAGCGAGGATTTGAAAAACATAGCATCCATGTTCAATGCCAATCCGGGTGATTTGATTCTGATCCTGGCTGGCGAAAAACGTAAAACCCAAAAGGCACTGTGCGAACTTCGCCTCGAAATGGGTAACCGCTTGGGTTTAAGAAACAAGGATGTGTTTGCTCCATTGTGGATAATTGACTTTCCATTGTTTGAATACGATGATGAGCTTCAGCGTTATTTTGCCATGCATCACCCGTTTACATCTCCAAAGCCGGAGGATATCCCGTTGCTTGACAGCAATCCGGGTGAAGTGCGGGCCAACGCTTACGATATGGTGGTGAATGGAGTAGAGTTGGGTGGGGGGTCAATCCGTATCCACGACAGCAGCCTTCAGAACCGTATGTTCGAATTGCTTGGGTTCACTCCCGAAAAAGCCCAGGCACAGTTTGGTTTCCTCATGGATGCATTCCAATATGGCGCGCCACCACATGGGGGCCTGGCATTTGGACTCGACAGGTTTGTTTCACTGTTTGCAGGACTGGACAGCATACGCGATTGCATTGCATTCCCCAAAAACAATTCAGGGCGTGATGTTATGATTGATGCCCCTTCAGTTATCGACCAGGCTCAGTTGGACGAACTGAACCTGGTGGTTGATATCAAGGAAAAATAACCTTGTTACAAGACACATAAAAGCCCCGGGACAATAGGTTGTGTCCCGAGGCTTTTGTATTTTAGGATATATCATTCTATTTCTTCAAGAAGCAGGTTTTCAAGACAAAACTTGTTCCATCTATTTTGCAGTCAACTTCTTCAGGGTCTTCGGTCAAGCGGATGCTTTTCACCTTGGTTCCACGTTTAAGAACGATGGAAGATCCCCTGACTTTCAGGTCTTTAATTATTGTAACACTGTCACCATCCTTCAATTCGGTGCCATTGCTGTCTTTGGGTGTGTTGTTGGCAGGTTCATCGTCGTTCTCACTAGCATTAAACTCGTGAAAGCAGTCTGGACAAACAAAAAGTTCAATGGATGAATCGTAGTAAGTGTTTTCCATGCCACACTTCGGGCATTTTGGTTCGTTATTCATATTTTTTTATATTAAGCCGCAAAAGTAATGCTTAATGCCCAATTACACAAACCAAACTTTGGTAATTGTCTCGCCATTTTTTGTTTCAATAGGAGATTCGCCGGCTTTTATTATACATAATATAAATTATAGGAAAAATGGAATGGGAATTTCCGAGGCTCTATAATTAACATGCATGTTCTTTTAAATCCGATATTCAGCCGACTATTTATCCCGTATCGAAATATCAACGAATTTTCTTGTGTTTGTATCCTTATAAACCATTCTGGCACATAGGTGTTTAATATATGGAAACCGAACCCATGGAAAATATGAAGATTGCAATTTTAGTTGGAAGTTTGAGGAAGGAATCGTACAACCTGAAAATAGCCAATGCATTGATTAAATTAATGTCCGGCAAACTCATTCCTGAAATTGTGCCAATCGGCCAACTCCAACTTTATAACCAGGATTTTGAAGACAACTTACCAACTGAATGGATCGACTTCAGGAAAAAGATAAAAGAGTTCGATGCGCTTTTATTCATTACTCCCGAATATAACCGTTCCATGCCGGCTGTACTGAAGAATGCCATAGATGTTGGTTCGCGCCCGCTTGCGAATAACGTTTGGAACGAAAAACCAGGAGCAATTATCAGTGTAACTCCCGGAAGACTAGGTGCTTTCGGTGCAAATCATCATTTAAGGCAAACGTTTATGGCTGTAAATATACCGACAATGCCCCAGCCCGAAGTTTATATTGGAGGTGCAAAAAACTTGTTCGACAGCAACAATGAACTGGTAGATAAATCAATTATCGAACTCTTGGAAAAGTTCCTGGCAGCTTATGAAAGTTGGATTGCCAAAAATATTGTTAAATAACCCGTTTTCATAATAAACCATTGAAAACAAGATGGTAATGTTTGTTCGTTTCTGTTTATTCACTCCCCTACCCTTCCTTATTTGTGAAAAAGCATGGAACCCGGTTTGACCAGACGCTAAACTTCCCTGGATGAACAATCCCGGACTCAAAAAACGAATCCGGGATTGTTGTATTTATCAGGAATATAATTGATTAGAATAAACTCCATGCAACAGTCAAACCAGCCATTACGATAGAAACCATGCTCATCAATTTGATTAGGATATTCAGCGAAGGACCGGAAGTGTCCTTGAACGGATCACCCACCGTGTCGCCGGTAACGGCGGCTTTGTGGGAATCTGAACCTTTGCCGCCAAAGTTTCCTTCTTCAATAAATTTTTTAGCATTATCCCAAGCACCTCCGGAATTCGCCATGAAGATTGCCAGGATAAAGCCAGTTGAAACACCACCCAGCAATAATCCCATAACTCCCGAAACGCCAAAGATAATACCGGTAAGAATAGGAATAATGATGGCAAGCAGCGATGGAAGCAACATCTCGCGTTGGGCGCCTTTTGTCGAAATTTCAACACAGCGGGCATAATCCGGTTCGGCTTTACCTTCGAGGATACCTTTTATTTCGCGGAACTGACGACGGACTTCTTCCACCATACTTTGGGCAGCACGGCCCACGGCATTCATAGTCAGTCCACTAAACAAGAAAGCAGACATAGAACCAATAAATGCACCTACCAGCACACGCGGGTTCATCAAGTCGACTTTGAAATACTGCATCATTTGGGGGATTGTAGCTTGGTGAATATCTACTCCAAATGTGTCTAAAAATAATCCAGCTTTTTCAGGAGCACGGGCTACTGCAATTTTGATTTCTTCCATGTACGACGCCATCAAGGCCAAGGCGGTCAAAGCAGCCGACCCGATTGCAAATCCTTTTCCGGTTGCAGCAGTTGTGTTGCCCAACGTATCCAAGGCATCGGTACGCTTGCGGACTTCGGCACCCAGCCCGCTCATTTCGGCGTTTCCACCGGCGTTGTCGGCAATCGGGCCATAAGCATCTGTTGCTAAAGTGATACCTAAGGTGGAAAGCATACCCACAGCAGCGATTGCAATACCGTAAAGTCCCATGCTGATATTGTCGAAATCAAAGTTTGCAGCAAAAAGGAAAGCAAGAATAATGGAAGCTCCGACTATCAGGACCGGAAATGCGGTGGAAAGCATCCCTGTTCCGATACCGGAAATGATTACGGTGGCAGGACCGGTTTTAGAAGACTCGGATATCCTTTGGGTTGGCTTAAATCCTGATGAAGTGTAATACTCAGTGATTTTTCCAACACCAATACCACCAAGCAAACCGGCAATCATTGAACCCCAGATCCCCAGGTAATTGGGAATGTCGAGGTATTTCAGAATCAGGAATGAAAATATAGCAATCAGCACCGAGCTTACATTTACCCCTTTGCTCAATGCGTTCAGCAGTTGTTTTTGTGAAGCGCCTTCTTTTGCCTTAACGAGGAAAATGCCCACAACTGACAACACAATACCAACCGCGGCAATAATCATGGGGGCAATAACGCCATTGAACTGGGTGGTGGTTCCCAATTCTTTAAAAGCAGTTGCACCAAGGGCGGCAGTTGAAAGTATTGCCCCGCAATACGATTCGTATAAATCGGCTCCCATACCAG
>DATGXD010000267.1:0-13385 GCA_035299105.1 Paludibacter sp.
TGTTTCGCTCGAAAACAAGGTGAAATTGGCCAAAGAGTATTGCAACCTGATTGCCCAAGTCGATTCAAATGTACACACAATGATCCAGGAGGGTGTTGCCACCAAGGCGGAAGCATTAAAAGTGAAGGTAAAACTGAACGAAGCCGAAGTTACACTCACAAAAGCCGAAGATGGACTGAACCTCTCGAGAATGGCCCTGAACCAACTTTGTGGAATGCCGTTGGGCGATGTTTACATGCTTGCCGATGAAAACCTGGGCAGCAAAACCACCACGCAACTGGTGCCGGTTGAACAAGCCATCGGCAACCGTCCTGAAATAAAAGCATTGATCCAGGTCGAGAAAATAGCCAAATCAAATGAGAAAATCATGTTTTCGCGGTTTTTACCCAACATCGGACTCACTGGCAATTACCTGGTTTCCAACCCCAACTCGTTCAATGGATATAAAAACGAATTAGGCGGCATGTTCACGGTGGGTGTGGCTGCCAATGTCCCTTTGTTTCATTTCGGGGACAGGTTCCACACGCTGAACGCAGCCAAATCGCAACGGAAAATCGCCACCCTCCAACTGGAGGAAGCAAAAGAGAAAATGGAACTTCAGATTAAACAAAGCACCTACAAGGTTGCAGAAAGCTTGAAAAAACAAGCCTCCACCGAACGCAATATTGAACAGGCAGAAGAAAACCTCCGGCTGGCCAACGAAGGATTCAAAGAGGGCGTTATCACATCCACAGACATGTTGGGCGCACAAACAGCCTGGCTTTCTGCCAAATCGGAAAACATTGATGCCTGCATCGATGTGAAACTTTACGATTTGTACCTGGCCAAATCGCTGGGGACACTTGCCTCGCAAACAACTATCAAAAAATAAAGAAACAACCAAATCATTAATCACAACACTACAATGAAAAAGAAAAACCAAGATATCAGAACAGGTTTATTTGCGCTTATCACTGTAATTGCCATCATCTTCATCATCAGCATAATTGTAAACAGGCCGGAGCCATTAACCATAGAAGGGGAAGCAGTAGCATCGGAAGTCCGTATTTCGGGAAAAGTACCAGGACGCATACGCCAATTCAATGCCGAAGAAGGCTCACAAGTCAAAGCCGGCGACACGCTGGTGGTTCTCGACAGTCCGGAACTGAACGCCAAGCTGGAACAAGCCAATGCAGCCCAAACAGCAGCCCAGGCACAAAACAAGAAAGCAATAAAAGGCGCCCGAAAGGAAATGGTGGCAGGCGCTTACGAAATGTGGCAGAAAGCACAGGCAGGAGTTGACATAGCCAAAAAATCGTACGACCGAGTGCAAAAGCTGTACGACAAGGGGGTTGTTCCCGCACAGAAGCGCGACGAAGCCGAAGCACAATACAAAGCAGCCGTGGCCACTTCGAACGCAGCCAAATCGCAATACGACATGGCTGCGAACGGCGCCGAAAGCGAAGACAAGGAAGCCGCACTGGCTCTGGTGAACCGAGCCAAAGGAGCAGTAGACGAAGTAAAGTCGTACCTGGAAGAAATCACCCTCACCTCCCCTATCGATGGTGAAGTGACCGAGATATTCCCCAAACGCGGCGAGCTGGTTGGAACCGGCGCACCTATCATGAGCATTGTGGACCTGAACGACATTTGGTTCAGCTTCAACGTGCGCGAAGATTTATTGGGCGAATTGAAAATGGGGAAAACCTTTACCGTGAAAATTCCGGCACTGAACAACCAGGTTGCGGAAGTGAAAGTGACCTATATAAAAGCGCTTGCTTCGTATGCCACATGGAAGGCCACCAAAACCAGCGGACAATTCGATGTGAAAACATTTGAAGTGCGCGCCCGGCCCACAAAGAAAATCAACGATTTGCACCCGGGAATGTCAGCCATATTTGAAGAAACCCCTTTAAAATAGAAATAAGATTTAGATTCGGAAACTTTCACAATTGACAATTCAACAGGAATACTCATGCCAAACACTATATTCACGGCTATACAACAGACTTTCAAACGCGAGTTGAAACGAATGGTCGGCCGACCGATTTACCTGCTGGGCTCGGTGGGGGTCATGGCTTTTTGCTTCGTTTTCTTCCTGACTTTCTTCAACGAGGGACAACCCGAAAAAATGCCCATTGCCGTGGTCGACCTGGACAACTCATCGTTTTCCCGCCAATTCACACGCAACCTGCAAACCTCACAGCATGTGGATATCGTGGAACGGCCACACAGTTTCAAAGATGCCCGGGAGGAAATGCAGCGCGGGAACATTTATGCATTTGTGGTTATCGACCGTGATTTTTACAAAAGCACCATCGCCAACCGTCGGCCGACCCTTACTTTCTATGTCAATAACGCCTACCTGGTTGCGGGATCGCTGGCATCGAAGGACATCAGTTATTTAAGCCTAATGACCTCGGGGGCGGTGCAACGGCAAGTATTACGTGCTAGGGGAGTAAGCGAGAGTCAGGTAATGGGCATTGTGCAACCCATCACAGTGGACACCCACCTCATTGGAAATCCATGGGCAAATTACGGCACTTATTTGTTGAATGTGCTTCTGCCTGCGATGCTCCAACTAATGGCGCTCATGCTTACCACATTCAGCATTGGTGTAGAACTGAAAGAACGCACCTCGAAAGCCTGGCTGGAAACCGCCGGCAATTCTATTTTTGCCGGGTTGACAGGAAAGCTTTTACCTTACACGCTTGTATTTTCATTATTGGGATTCACAGGAAACCTTCTACTGTACAAGTACATGCATTTCCCACTCCATTCCAGCATCGGTTGGATGTTCCTGGCAAGCTTCCTGTTGGTGTTGGCAGCACAGGCATTGGGGATATTGTTTATCGGCACATTGCCCGTCCTGCGCGATGCGGTAACAGTGGCGGGCGTGTTCGGCACATTGAGCGTTACGGCCGCCGGGGCCACATTCCCGGTGGAGCAACTGCCCTATTTTTTCCGTTCATTCACAAGTGCATTCCCCATGCGGCATTATTTCCTGATTTATGTCAACCAGGCGTTAAACGGCATCGATATTTCGCATTCGGCCACTAAATATTTCATACTGCTGGCATTCACGCTGCTTCCGCTGTTCGTGTACAAACGGTTGAAAAATGCAGCTATCCTGATGAACAACCCAGCCAAGTAGAAAAAAATCCGTTCAATTTTCCTTACCAAAATTAAAATCGTAATGAGCGATAAAAAAAGCACATATAGTGCCAGATCCGTCTTGTCGGGCATTTGGCATAATTTTATTCATGAACTCAAAACAACTTTCAGCGACCGGGGGGTGGTTATCATGTTTATGGTCGGCCCGTTGGTTTATCCGTTGCTGTATTGCGGCTTGTATTTCAACGAGACATTGGTGGATGTTCCGGTTGGGATAGTCGATAATTCGCAAAGCCAGCTTTCGCATCAAATTGCACGGAACATAGATGCCACCCAGAACTTGGCAGTTCATGGCCATTACACTTCCCTGCAGGAGGCAAGGAAAGCTTTCGAGAATGGGGAAATACACGGTGTAGTGTTTATCCCCAAAGACTTGAACCATAAGATTCACAACAACGAGCAGGTTGTTTTATCGGTTTATTCCGATATCAGCAGCTTCATGTATTACCGCTCCATTTACCAGAGCTGCACCTACAGCATCCTCGGCCTAAGCAAAAAAATCCAGGTACAACGGCTTAATGCCGCAGGAATAACGGGTGAAAATGCAATTGCGGCAGCCGACCCCGTAAGGTATCAGAACATATCGCTTTTCAATGCCGGCGGTGGCTTTGCCAGTTTCCTGCTGCCCGCCATCATGGTATTAATCCTGTTCCAAACCTTGTTTCTGGGCATCACCATGCTTGCAGGGACTTCGCGTGAAGAAAACCGGTTCCATGTACTGGTGAGCGCCAGCATCCATCGCGGGGGAATTTTCAGGGTGATAACCGGGAAAGGCGCCCTGTATTTCCTCATTTATTCGGTGTGGGTGTTTTATGCCTTGGGAATTATGCCGCATGTGTTCAACCTTCCACACATTGGGAATCCCGTTGACATACTGAAACTTATGATACCCTTCCTGCTGGCCACCATCTTTTTCTCGATGACGGTTTCGGTATTTATCCCCAACAGGGAAACCAGCATCATACTGTTCATGTTCATGTCCATTATATTGCTATTCATGAGCGGGATAACCTGGCCACAATCCAACATAGGCAACTTCTGGAAAACCTTTGCCTGGATATTTCCTTCCACCCAGGGAATCCAGGGCTACATAAAAATCAACACAATGAGCGCCAACCTGCATCATGTGAGGTACGAATATGTGAGCTTATGGATTCAAACGGCCATTTATTTTGTTAGCACTTTTCTGGCTTACCGCTGGCAGATAAGGAAAAGCCGGAAAAAACAATTATTGAAGGAATTAACCCAAGACATAGCCTAACCCTGTTGTTTCTTTTGCATTTAAAATCAGCCGGGCGAATATATTTCCCACCCGGTTATAAAAAACGCTGCAAAATGAATATTCTTGCAGCGTTTTTTTTTATCAAGCCCAAACACTTCGGCCAGCCTATTCCTTGACGGTCTTAACTACAGCCCAATTGTTTTTTTCCTTGAAATCCACCAGTTTTAGTCCGTTCAAAGCCGCTTCCGCTTCAATCAAGGGAATATCGGCTACATAAAACCCACTCATGTACAATTCTCCGCCCGACGACAAGCAGGCTGCATATTTATCCATGTCTGACAGAAGGATATTCCGGTTAATATTAGCCAGGATAATATCGAAATGCATGCCAGCCAGGAGTTCGGCGCCGCCCAGGCGGACATCGATACCTCTCGTGCCGTTTTTTTCAATATTTTCAATGGAATTTTCCGTGCACCAGGTATCGATATCGATGGCCACGATATCCTTAGCCCCGCGCATGGAAGCAAGGATAGCCAGTACAGCGGTACCACAACCCATATCAAGCACGGATTTACCTTCCAGTTTCATTTCCAGCAAACGTTCAATGACAAGGCTCGTGGTTTCGTGATGGCCGGTGCCGAATGCCATTTTCGGGTCAATGACAATATCGTAGCGGGATTTGGGGATATTTGCATGGAACGAACTATGGATAACACACTGGTCACCAATCACAATCGGTTCGAAATAATTTTTTTCCCACTCCTCGTTCCAGTTTTTCGACTCAATTTGTGTAATTTTGTAATCGATGGATGCATCGAACGGGAAATCCGAAATCAGGTTTTTCAGCCTCGATTCGTCAAAGCTGCCAACAGGGATATAGGCATCCAGGCCTTCAACATTCGGGATAAAGCTTTCAAATCCTATTTCGCCCAATTCCGCTGCCAAAACATCGGCAATGTACTCTTCGTAGGGTTCAATATTGAAATTTACTTCTATAAAATCCATAAGTCAGTAAAATTTAGTATTTTGAATATGCGGAACAGAACGATAAAACCAATAACAGCGAGAACAACAGCAGTGTTTGGATGTTTTTTGACCAAAACACATTTTTAATGCACAAATGTACGTATTTTTTCAAATAAACCAGAAAAACATAACAAGCAAATGCTTGCACTGAAACATAGTTTTACAAATACCCGGTGGCATGATTATTGTTAGAAATATTACAACACCACCAACTAAAAAACACAGGAGGTAATTATTATGAAACGAGTCACAACCATTCTAATGTTGTCGATACTGGTCTCCATAGCGGGTTTTGGCCAGGATAATAAAGTTTACGACGACATTTACTTCAAGAACGGCGATGCGAAAGCATTCAGGAAACAAAAAGCCCCTAGGGAAACCCCGAACTACAAAAACGGGGCAAAGGAAATCATATTCATCGATAAGAAAGATGCCGACACGGAAGCAGTTATGAACGATTCCGTCAGCGTTTTGGCCGAAGCAAACGACAGCACCGAAGTACAAGACGAGGGTTACTACCTGAACGGTTTCAACGGCACGAAGTCCGACCTTGAATATGCAGAACGCATACGGCGCTTCCATCATCCCCGGTATACGATTTTTATCGGCGACCCGCGCTACAACGACATTTATTTCCTGGACAATTCGGACTGGAACGTATATGTCGACGACTCTTACGCCTATGTAACACCAACCTGGACAAATCCATACTGGTGGAATTACAATTCAAGCCCTTTTAGTTATGGCTGGGGCTGGGGTGGATACGGACATTCGCCTTACTCAAGCTGGTACAGCCCGTGGGGGTATTATGGCGGATATGGATATGGAGGATATTATGGGTATGGTTATGGATACGGGTATCCCTATTATGATTACTATGGCTACGGTTGCGGCTATCCTTACTACGGCTACGGAGGTTATTACGGCTACGGCGACTACTGGGGTCATGGCGGTTGGACTTACAGCAATTCGAGAAGGCAAGGCTCAACAACGGCCGCTTCAAGCCGCGTTGGCGGAAGAGGTGGCGCCCCGTTGCAGAATTCCGGTGTTTCCGGTGGAAGCATGAATGCCCAATCGAGAAATCCTTATGCGGTGATTAGCGGGTCACGCACCTCAAGTCCGAACACTACAAATTACGGCGGGCGCCAGGTACGGTCAAACTTCCCGACTGCCAGGGGCAACAGTTATATCAATTCCAACCCGGCAGCCAGGAACGGCATGACACGCAGCACTGGAAACGAGCCATACAGCAGGACATTCAACAGCACGGACAACAGGGCTACACACAGTACAAGCCGCCCGACTATAAGGTCATCGTCGACCTATATCAACACAACTCCACGCATCAACACGACCCCACGCACCGAATCGATTAATCCGGGTTCGAGGAGCAGTTACAGCACTTCATCGCCAAATACCGCTCCAAGGAGTTCAAGTTCATATAACACAACGAGATCTTCATCGCCGTCAAATTACAGCCCAAGTAGAAGCAGTAATAGCTACAGTGCACCTTCATACAACAGTTCTCCTTCGTACAACAACAGCAGCTCATCATCCGGTTCATATTCAGGAGGAGGAGGTGGCGGCGGTTCCCGTTCGGGTGGAAGTTCCGGCGGTGGACGCAGGTAAGTTCCTGACTGTAGATTAAGCAGAGATTTTGGTAATTATTGATTAAATACAATACGCAATGAAAAAGATACTTTTAACAGCAGCAATAATTGTAAGCAGCTCTTACCTTTTGGCCCAGACAGAGTTCGATGCATTGAAATACACGCAACAGGACATAAACGGGACTGCACGGTATATGGGCATGGCTGGCGCTTTTGGCGCATTGGGCGGTGATGCTTCGGCCATCAAGGACAATCCTGCCGGACTGGGAATTTACCGGAAATCGGAACTTTCGGGAACATTGAACGTCCTGATGCAGAACACAACAAGCAACTGGCAGTATACAAGCGGCAATGCAAAGGTGAATTCGTATGGCTATGGCGACCTTTACAGGGTGGGGCCAAACAGTTTTTCGCTGGTATTGGCATCGCCTACATGGAGAGCCGACAATGGAAGTGATGGCTTGCAAAGTTCCAACTGGTCTTTTTCCTACAACAGGTTAAGAAACTTTAACCGGAGTTTATTTTCAACTTCGGGGCCATCCATGTCATCAATAACCGATTACATGGGCTATTTTTCAGAAGGTTACAACAGCTACGATCTTGCTTATGGAGTCGGCTACAACAATTACACTATCGATGATTTATTGAATGACCCGGGCATTGCCACATTATCAATTTACGGATACCAGGGATACCTGATGGATTCAACCGGCGTTGGCAAATGGGGTTCATCCATTTAC
The DNA here is from genome assembly GCA_035299105.1 of Paludibacter sp. Lineage (GTDB taxonomy): Bacteria > Bacteroidota > Bacteroidia > Bacteroidales > Paludibacteraceae > Paludibacter. The sequence goes on from DATGXD010000267.1 coordinate 7,752, forward strand.
AGCAATATGATTTCTCCAAAATTTACCCGCTTTGAAAAGGGGTACCTGGATGAATATTCGGTGGGTTGGGCCGGTAATTTCAGCAACATATTTTACTTTGGCGCCACTTTAAATTTCCAGTCCCTGAACTATAGTTCAGCTACAACTTATGCAGAAAATTTCGGAACCGAAGGAAGCATGAGCATAGGCGACACCATTTACACAAAAGGCACAGGAATGAACCTGAACATTGGTACCATTATCAGCCCGGTTGAATTTCTTCGTATCGGTTTATCGCTACACACTCCAACCATCTTCGATATTTCCGAAAGAAATTATTCCACATTTCATTACGACAAAAATGACCTTGCGTTAGAAACCACTTACTCAGGGACTATTGTATCTCCGGAATTTCCAACCCCATACCAACTCCAAAGCCCATTAAGGTTGAATGCGAGTGTTGCATTTATTTTGGGGACTAAAGGTTTAATAAGCGCCGAATATGTGTACAATCACAATACCGGAACCCGATTAATGAACGAAAATGGCGACAGCCAGGCTTACCAGGATGAAAACCAGGGAATGAAAACAGCATTGAACGATTCGAGGACAATCAAAATCGGGGGAGAGTACCGCTTAACAGAGAATTTCTCGTTGCGCGCCGGTTATGCCAACACAAACAATGAGACTTCGCCCACAGCCGAAAAATTCCTGGGACTTACCACAAAAAGCGTTGACACGTCCTATTTCCTGCACAACAGCACCAATTACCTGACGGCAGGATTCGGTTACCGCGAGTCGAATTGGTTTATTGACTTTGCATTTGTAAACAAGACAATCAACGAAACGTTTTACCCCTACAACACCAACAATCTTGTCAAAGATTATCAGAATAATAACCTGGCGGTTAACCCAGCAAAGGTTATCACCAACAACACCAACGCCGTAGTTACTTTAGGCCTCAAGTTTTAACATCCCATTCATTTGTTTATTCTATTGTTTTAAATTTTGCACTGAAGGCCGGCTTAGCAACCGGCTTTTTTTTTGAATGGTTATCCCCGAAAACATGCCCTTACGATTGGTCAAATCCAGATTTGCCTGTTCACGCTAAAAACCGTACCTTTGCAGCCGCAAAAATTTATAGCACGAACCACCGATTTTATTGACCATGAGTTTAGAATCCGAAATACTCCGCCGCCGTACGTTTGCCATTATCAGCCACCCCGATGCGGGGAAAACCACCCTGACCGAAAAACTTTTGCTTTTCGGGGGCGCTATCCATGTGGCAGGAGCCGTGAAATCGAACAAAATAAAAAAAACCGCCACATCGGACTGGATGGAAATCGAAAAGCAACGCGGGATTTCGGTTGCCACTTCGGTTATGGGCTTCGAATACCGCGATTATAAGATCAACATCCTCGACACCCCCGGCCACCAGGATTTTGCCGAAGACACATATCGCACGCTGACGGCTGTCGACAGCGTAATCATTGTAGTGGACACAGCCAAAGGGGTTGAAGCCCAAACGCGGAAACTCATGGAAGTGTGCCGGATGCGCAACACGCCGGTCATGATTTTTGTCAACAAAATGGACCGCGAAGGAAAAGATGCATTCGACTTGCTCGACGAACTGGAAGCCGAACTGGGTATTGCCGTCCGGCCGCTCAGCTGGCCTATAAACCAAGGCTATTCGTTCAAGGGCGTTTACAATATCTACAAAAGCAACTTGCAGCTTTTCACGCCCAACAAACAATCCATCAGCGAATCGGTGGAACTGTCGGACATCCACAGCACGGAACTCGACAAACTGGTTGGCGACCGCGATGCCGCCAAGTTACGCGAAGACATGGAGCTGATTAACGGCGTTTATTCCGAATTCGACACGCAGAAATACCTCGAAGGCCATTTGGCACCCGTTTTCTTCGGTAGTGCGCTCAATAATTTCGGCGTGAAGGAATTGCTCGATTGCTTTGTGGAAATCGCACCATCGCCCCGACCGATACACACCCAGGAACGCGCGATAGACCCGAACGAAGATGCATTCACCGGTTTTGTTTTTAAAATCCATGCCAACATGGACCCGAACCACAGGAGTTGCATTGCCTTTGTTAAAGTTTGCTCGGGGAAATTCGAACGCAATGTGAATTACAAGCATGTCCGCCATGGGAAAATGATGCGTTTCTCCTCGCCTACCGCATTCATGGCGCAGAAAAAGGAAACGGTGGACGAAGCATATGCCGGCGATATTGTTGGTTTACCCGACACAGGGAATTTCAAGATAGGCGACACGCTCACCAGTGGCGAGAACCTGCATTTCAAGGGAATCCCCAGTTTTTCGCCCGAAATGTTCAAATACATTGAAAATGCCGACCCAATGAAAACCAAGCAATTGGACAAAGGTGTGAACCAGTTGATGGACGAGGGTGTGGCACAATTATTCACCAACCAATACAACGGGCGGAAAATTATCGGTACCGTGGGGCAACTCCAGTTCGAAGTAATCCAGTACCGTTTATTGCACGAATACAATGCACAGTGCCGGTGGGAGCCAATTTCGCTATACAAAGCCTGCTGGATTGAAAGCGATGATGCTGCCGAACTCGACAATTTCAAAAAGCGCAAGGCGCAATACATGGCCAAGGACAAGGAAGGACGCGATGTATTCCTGGCCGACTCGGGTTACGTGCTGCAAATGGCACAAAACGATTTCAAGAATATCCGGTTCCATTTCAGTTCCGAATTCTGAGTTCGCCAAAAGTGGATACCACCTTTTTCACTTGCACCTGGCAGGTTTTAAAAACCAGCCAGGTGTTATCATGTCGGATTTTTTTGTTGGACCGAGACCGGATTCTGTATTCTTATCATTTGCCAATCGTTTCATTTGCCAATCGTTGCCTTTTCCCCCGCTTTTTGAATCAGCTTGTCGGCTTCTGTTTCGGCTTTTGCATTTAAATCGGCCGCTTTTTTCCGGGCTTCATCCAACAGTTTTTTTGCTGCAAGTTCGGCCGCTTTTTTCGCTATGGGGTTGTTGGCTTTGGCCACCAGGTTGTCGCCTTGTGTCTTAGCTTCCGCAAGCAGTTTGTCGCCGGCATTGCGTGCCTGTTCCCTAATCCGGGCGGCTTCTTCCTGGGCTGCTTTCATTGCCTTTTCTTTTTGTAACCGGGCTTCTTCCAATGCTTTGGTTTTGGCTTCATCCACTTTTTTACTTACTTCGGCTTCCACTTTGGCTTTTGTTTCGTCTGACACGTTTTTCAACGTGCCGGCAAGGTCGACCTGCACCTTGGGTTTGGTTATCGTTCCACCGATTTTAAAATTAAAGGTAGAGAGCTGCCCGAGTTTCAGCCTGTCGGGCAACTGTATTTTCCCTGCATAGTCAATGGTTTTATCCAACCTTGTCGACCCGCCGATATTCATTTTGGCATCGTTCAACTTCACATCGAAGGGTTTTGTGTACAGTTTCCCATCCTTAATTTGGAACAACACAAACAAGTCCTTGATAGTTGTATTCGACAGGTCCGAGCGTTTCAGTGCCGAAGCCAGGGCGGTTAATGCGGGAACATTCTTCACGCCTATGGAGCTGGTCGACAATGAGCCATCCGCACCCAGCAACGATAAGACAGGAGACATATTGCTGTCCAGCAAAGTGTTGAGGTTGAATTTGGCATTAAACTTACCAGTCGTTTTCTCGAAAATGGGCGCCAGCTTTTGCACCGTTTCAACCTGCTTGAAAATTTCCGTGAAAACAACGTTATCCAGCGATAAATTCAGGTTTACAGTCGGTTTTTGGATATCGGCCGTACTGTAGACACCGTTTAAATTCAGCCTTCCACCAAATGCGTCGACTCCCATTTCCTTGAATTTCAATTCTCCATCGGCAATAGTCATTGTGCCACTGGCATTTGTGAAGTTCATCTTTTCGTAAACGAGCTGGTTAAATTTTGCCAGGAGCGAAAAATTGATATTTTTCGGGATTTCGAACACCGTGGTTTTTGAAGCGCCAGCCGCCGGTTTAACGTCACCCTCATTTTTCTTTGCAGGTGACGGTTCGGTTTTCGGTATAAAATCGTTGGCATTGAAATAGGTTGAATTCATTGACAGCGAACCAATTAAAATCTTATCGTGCAAGGCATAAGCCACAAAATTTTCCAGTTTTCCCTTGGCTGACAAATCGTTGCGCCCGATTTTCATTTGCAGGTCCGACAAATCGACGAAACGGTTATTGAACGACATGCTTGCATTTGAAATGGAAACTTCCTGAGTCAACGATTCCATTTTTGCCACCATATTGCGGATATTCATGTTGCCGGCAAACTTGAACTTGTCGTACTGGTTGTTGTCGTAATACGACATGCGGCCGGCAAGTTGGAGGTTCATATCCAGCAAGCCATTCAGTTTGGTATCCTGTTCGAGCGGGTACAGGTCTTTGATTTTTCCCAAGTCGATCTTTCCCACGGCAGCCAGTTTCAGGTCGGGGTCGGACATGGGAGTTGCCAGGTGCATGCTCGCCGAAAAAGGATTTCCCGCCATGACAAACATAAACACCGGAATATCGACAACCGTTTCATCGAGGGTTTTCCCGGGATTTTGGATGCGTGCCGCAATGTTCATGTCCCGAAGCGATTGGGGCAGGTTTGGATACTGGAACCAGCCATCGGCCACCTTCAGGTTCAGGTCGAACGAAGGGTAGTAGTCGCCCACCATTTTACCTTTCACAAAACCATCGAGCGACACTTTGCCCCCGGCTTTCATTCCTTCGAACGAATTGGCATAAATGGCCGGGACAAGCGACAGGATTTCCTTGAAACCGACTTTCGATGCATTCAGTTTCAAGTCCATGTCATAACCCTCGTCGAGCATTTGGAACCACCCCGAAAACGAAAAAGGTATGGCATTTATCCGCGAAGAATTTTCGCTGAAAGCAAAAACCATCTTGTTGATATTGGCATTGATAGCGGCTTTCATTTCCACATTCGCATCCGACAGGTATTTCACATTGTCCATCCAGAAACTAAGGGTTTCGATGGACGTGGAAGTATTCAGGAGCGAACTGTCGGCGGTGAGGTCTCCGTTGGTCGTATGGTTCAGTTTGTGGATTTCGGCTTTCATGTTGCCTTCTTCATCGAGGTAGAGTATGTCGGCATTGGTGATTTCGAAAGATTTCAGTTTCAAATGGAACTTCGTGGCGCTGGTATCGGGTGCCTGGGTGGTATCCTCTTTCATGATATCCCAGTTGGCTTTCCCGTCGGGCAAGACATGTGCAAAAACCTTGGGGTTGTCAAATTCAAGTTTCCGGATTTCGTAACCGGTGTCCGAAAACAAGCTCTTCAGGTTCAGCACAAGTTCCACGTTTTCACTTGCCAGCAGGGTATCGCCGCTGAATTCGCCCTGGCCTTTTATACTGAAGCTTTCAAGTTTTACGGAAACAGCAGGAAATTTGCGTATCAGGCTGATATTGGCACGATCGAAATTGACTTCGGCGTTCAGCATCGAATTAACCTGTTTTTTGGCTATCGAGGCAATTTTGCCCTGGAAGGCGAACGGCACAAGAACAAGGGCTACTAATAAAGTAGCGAAGGCAACTAAACTGATTGACAGGCCTTTCTTTAATTTTGGATTCATGGTTCGGTATTTTATTGAGTTAAAATTTTAATTTAA
>DATGXD010000268.1:0-7547 GCA_035299105.1 Paludibacter sp.
TATTACCCACACCTGTCGGAGACCCAAAAATCGCAATTCGAGGCTCTCTACGCGTTGTATTCCGACTGGAACAATAAAATCAATGTCATTTCACGCAAAGATATCGAAAACCTTTACGAACATCATGTGCTGCATTCATTGGCTATTTCGGAAATGATACGGTTCAAGCCAGGCACACAGGTTTTGGATGTGGGTACGGGTGGCGGTTTTCCGGGAATTCCCCTGGCAATTTTATTTCCCGAGGTGAAATTCACCCTCATCGATTCGATAGGAAAGAAAATCAAAGTAGGAACCGCTGTTTCGGATGCTATCGGACTGAAAAACATTGTGTTGAAACATGAACGTGTCCAGGAGGAAAAAGGAAAATTTGATTTTGTGGTAAGCCGGGCCGTCATGCCGTTGGGCGAACTGGTGAAACTTGTTCAGAAAAACGTCAGCAAAAAACATATAAATGCCCTTCCAAACGGGCTGATTTGCCTGAAAGGAGGCGAATTGCAACACGAAATCCAGGCATTCAAAAATTCAGCTGAATTGTATGATGTGAGTAATTATTACAAGGAAGAATTTTTCAAAACAAAAAAAATGGTCTACCTGCCTTTGTAAAGCAGGTTTCACATATCCAACATTCACCTAATGATAATCAAACAATTTGTATTCAATCCTTTCCAGGAAAACACCTACCTGCTGCACGATGAAACCAATGAAGCATTGCTTATTGATGCAGGTTGCATGAACGATACGGAAAAAAAGGCGGTAAAAACCTACATCGAACAAAACAAACTGGTTTTGAAGCGGAATATTAATACACACTTGCACATTGACCACCAATTCGGTAACCGTTATATTTCCGAAAATTTCGGTGTGAACCCCGAAGCTTGCCACGAAGATGAATTCCTGCTCGAGAAGGTTTCAGCACAAGCCCGTGCCTTTGGATTCGACACAAATGAAGAAGCTCAGCCAATTGGTAGCTATATTTCTGATAACCAGGAAATAAAATTTGGAAATACCACGCTCTTGTCGTTGCATGTGCCAGGGCATTCACCGGGTAGTATGGCGTTTTATTCCGAGAAGGAAGGCGTTGTGTTTGTAGGCGATGTTTTGTTTAAGGGTTCGATTGGGCGTACCGACCTCGCGAAAGGCGATTATGCAACCCTGATTACTTCCATAACAAAAAGGCTGCTCCCCCTACCCGATTCCACCGTTGTTTATTCGGGCCACGGTCCAGCCACCACCATTGGATACGAGCGGAAAAATAATCCCTACCTTTAAACTAACGGTAGAGATTATTTTCTTCAATAAATTGAAACACAGAAGGATTGAGCCATTGGCTTATATCCTTTTTTTGTGCGATGGAATGGCGGATTACTGTTGAGGAAATTTCGTAACAGGGGGATTCTACCAGTTGCATTGCAGGGTATTTCCGTGCAACCAGCGAAAATTCGAAGCCTTTCCGCGGATATACTAAAACAGGATACTCTTGTAATATTTTTGTATAATCCTTCCATTGGTCGAAAACCAGTGCATTGTCGCTACCTATAATCATAACAAATTGGAATTCAGGATATTGAATCGACAATTCGTGCAATGTGTCCACCGAATAGGAAGGAACCGGCATTAAAAACTCAACATCGGAAGCTTTGAAAGCGGGATTGCCGGATATGGCCAGGATTACCATGTCGAGTCGGATATATTCATCGATGATTTCCGACTTTTCCTTCAAGGGATTGCAAGGTGAAACAACAAACCAGACTTCATCAACATGCTTGTTCTCAACCAGATATTCCGCAAGCTTTTGGTGTCCCAAATGGATAGGGTTAAAAGTCCCGGAGTAAATCCCGATTCGTTTCTTTCGAATATCACTTGCAGGCGTTTCCATCGCTGTTGTTGGCTGATAAAAAGTCGGAAATAGCTTTTTCGGCTTCACCCTTGGCTTTTTCCAAATCATCGTTCACAATCACCTTGTCGAACTGGGGGGCAAACGACAATTCGTATTCTGCTTTTTCAATCCGCTTTTTTATCATTTCGGGGGAATCCGTACCTCGTTTTACCAACCGTTCGTACAATGTACCTATGCCTGGGGGAGCGATGAACAATGACAATGCACGGTCGCCGAATTCCTTCTTGATATTTAGGCCCCCAACAACATCGACATCAAAAACAATGTTCTTTCCTTGCCCTGTAATTCGTTCAACCTCGCTACGAAGTGTCCCGTAATAACAGCCAGAATAAACTTCTTCGTATTCAAGAAACTCTTGATTGTCAATACATTGCTTAAATTCTTCGGTCGAAAGGAAATAATATTCCGAACCATGCTTTTCACCCCCCCGAGGTAACCTGCTCGTGGCCGAAATGGAAAACTCCATGTTGAAACCACATCCGAGCAAGTAATGGATGAGGGTGCTTTTGCCTGCTCCCGAAGGTGCAGAAAATATGATTAATTTGCCTGACACTTTTGAATTAGTTTGTAATTGGATTAAAGTACATTTAACACTTGTTCCTTTATTTGTTCCAGGTTGTCTTTCATCAAGACTACGATTTTCTGCATTTCGCTGTGGTTCGATTTCGACCCAAGCGTATTCACCTCACGGCCAATCTCCTGGGCTATAAACCCAAGTTTCTTGCCCGGGGAATTTTCATTTCGCATCGTTTCAATGAAATAATTCAGGTGGTTGCGCAAACGAACTTTTTCTTCGTTCACATCGAGTTTTTCAATGTAAAAGATTAGTTCCTGCTCAAGGCGGTTTTTATCGTAGTCGATTTTTTCCGACAAAGCTTGCAGGTTTTCTTCCAGGCGCGACTTTATTTTATCCACACGCTCGGTTTCAAACGGCGCCGTGTCATCGAGCAAGCTGCCGATTTGCTCAATCTTACTCTTGAAAACTTCTTCGAGCGATTTCCCCTCCTGAATCCGGAATTCAATCAGCTGGTCGATGGCTTCGGCAATCACCTTCTTTATTTCAATCCATTCGTTTTCATCGAGTTCGGCTGTTTCGGTTTTCATCGTGTCGGGCAAACGGAGCAAAACTTCGAACCAATTGGCCGGGACTTCGATACCCAGGTTGCCTGATATCGATTTGATCTGCCGGTAATACGATTCGACAACCGATTGGTTGATTTGAGTGCCGGTTTCTTTCCCCGCGTTATCAATATACATGGTGAAATCAATCTTGCCACGCTCAAGCTTCTGCGAAATTTCATTACGTATTTCAATCTCCTTTTCGCGGTACAATGCCGAGATGCGTGTCGAAATATCAAGTTGCTTGCTGTTCAGCGATTTAATTTCAACGACTATTTTTTTATTGCCGTATTCGAAAGTAGCTTTCCCAAAGCCTGTCATCGATTGTATCATATCCTTCTGTTTTTCAAAATTTTACTCTAACGAGATACCGGACAAATTGAACTGTTCCGATTATTCTGTTTTTCCAGGTTGCAAAAGTACTATTTTTATTTTAAAGTAGGGCTGGTTAAGCGTTCTTCGGGCTACCGAATTCATATCTCAAAAAAGCCGGGAAATTATTTTTGAATTACAATATTGTTGCTATCTTTGTCCGGTACTATGCAATTGCAATGGCCTGTTGTTTGACTTATACGACAGGCTTTATTGTATAACTTCCGATAACAACACTTACCGAATAATTTAATAAACAATGGAAAAAACAAAGAAATTTTTGTTGGCCGAAGCAGAATTACCAAGCAAATGGTATAACATTGTTGCCGACATGAAAACCAAACCCATGCCCATGCTGCATCCGGGTACCAAACAACCCTTGAAGGAAGAAGACTTATACCCCTTGTTTGCAAAGGAACTGGCCCAACAGGAAATGAACCAGACCGATGCATGGATTGAAATTCCCGAGGAAGTCCGTGAGAAATATAAAATTTACCGTCCCACCCCGCTTGTACGGGCATATAATTTGGAAAAAGCGCTGGATACGCCTGCCCATATTTACTTCAAAAACGAAAGTGTAAGCCCGGTGGGATCGCACAAGCTGAATTCGGCCTTGGCGCAAGCCTACTTCTGCAAAAAAGAAGGGACCACCAATATCACTACCGAAACAGGTGCTGGCCAATGGGGAACCGCCCTGTCGTTTGCGGCTAAAACCTTCGGGTTGGAACTGGCCGTGTACATGGTGAAAATCAGTTACGAGCAAAAGCCCTACCGCCGCTCGCTGATGCAAACCTGGGGTGCTCAGGTAATTCCTTCGCCCAGCATGTCGACTAAAGCCGGCCGCCAAATCATAACCGAACATCCTGCTTACCAGGGCAGTTTGGGGACTGCTATTTCCGAAGCCATCGAACTGGCCATGCAAACCCCCAATTGCAAATACACCTTGGGGAGTGTTTTGAACCACGTAACCCTGCACCAGTCGATTATCGGGCTGGAAGCTGAAAAGCAAATGGAAATGGCCGGCGAATATCCCGACATTGTGATAGGATGTTTTGGCGGCGGATCAAACTTTGGCGGGATTTCGTTCCCATTCATGCGCCACACGCTTAAGGAAGGAAAGAAAACACGTTTTGTGGCTGCCGAACCTGCCTCATGCCCCAAACTGACGCGTGGTAAATTCGAATACGACTTCGGCGATGAGGCCGGATACACCCCGCTCCTCCCCATGTTCACGCTGGGACACAATTTCGAACCTGCCCACATCCATGCCGGTGGCTTGCGTTACCATGGCGCCGGGACTATTGTCAGCCAGCTGTTGAAAGACAACCTTATGGAGGCCGTTGACATTAAGCAGCTTGACTCGTTCAATGCAGGCGTGTTGTTTGCCCAGACCGAAGGGATTGTACCTGCTCCCGAATCGGCACATGCTATTGCCGCAACCATCAACGAAGCATTGAAATGCAAGGAAGAAGGCACTAAAAAAACCATTTTGTTCAACCTTTCAGGCCATGGGCTTGTTGACATGGCTGCTTACGACCAATACCTTGCGGGCGACCTGGTGAATTATTCCTTATCGGATGAAGATATTGCCAAAAACATTAGCAAAATACAGGCGTTGCAATGACAACCCCGTGGCAATTCATAAAAAAAAGCTTCCGACAGGAAGCTTTTTTTTATTTGTCAATAACACTTTCTTTCTTGTAATCGATTGTAGTGATGAGCCTGAGCGAAGTGTCCTTCGTGAGGTAGCTCCAAGCCCAGTTAAAGAAAATAATAAGTTTGTTCCGCACGCTCAGAATCAACATCAAGTGCAGGAACATCCAAACGAACCAGGCGAATATCCCGCTGAATTTAATGTAGGGAAGTTCAACCACCGCTTTGTATTTCCCGACCGTTGCCATCATACCTTTGTCGTGGTATTCGAATTCGACAGGGGTTGCATTCTTGTCCTTTATCGACCGGATAATGTTTTTAGCCAACACTTTAGCCTGGTTGATAGCCACATTCGCCACCTGCGGGTGTCCCGTAGGATACTTCGGGGTTTCCATATAGGCCACATCCCCAATTGCAAAAATTTCGGGGTGATTTTTCAACCTGTTGTACCGGTCAACAACATAGCGGCTCCTGATTATTTCGGTCTGGTCCAGAAGTTCAATAACATTTCCACTAACCCCGGCAGCCCAAATCACGTTTTTTGTCGGAATTTCTTCACCGGTATTCAAAACGGCCACGTTGCCGTCGTACGATTGCAGGAGGGTTTCGGTACGGACAATCACACCCATTTCCTCCAGGTATCTCCGCGAAATGATTTTTGACCCCTCACCCATGTTGTTCAACGTATACTTGCTGCCTTCGAGGAGGATAATGTTGAATTTCGAAATGTCAATATTATGGTAATCCTTGGGGAGGACATTCTTTTTGAGTTCGGCAAACGCACCCGACAGTTCAACCCCCGTGGGGCCGGCTCCAACAATGATAATGTTCATCCAGGCTTGTTTTTCTTCGGGACGCGCAAAAATTTCCTTTTCCAGGCTAAAAAGTATTTTATTCCGGATGTTGATGGCATCCTGGGTGGTTTTCATTGCAAATGCATGTTCACTCATCTGCTGGTTCCCAAAAAAATTTGTTTTACAGCCTGTGCCTATTGCCAGGTAATCGTAAGAAATTTTGCGGTCGAAAGCTGTTATCAGCTTTTTCTCAATGGGATCGATGCTGACGATATCGGCCATGCGGAAATCGATATTCCTGCTTGACTGGAATATTTTCCGGAACGGGAACGATATGCTGGAAGGTTCGAGGCGACCGCTGGCTACCTGGTAAAACAATGGTTGGAACTGATGGTGGTTCTGCTTGTCAATCAAAGTCACCCTCAATTTTTTGTTTCGCAACTCCTTGGCTAATTGCAGTCCGGCAAAACCTCCACCAATGATAACCAGGTGTTTACCTTCCTCGAAATTGAAATTATTCATTTGCTTTTTGTGCTATTAAAATTCGGAACAAAATTAATGAATTATTTCTTTATTTCATTGGTTTCTTTCTTAATCATTTGTAATTATAACAAATATGGACGGGACATTGCATTCACATTGTTGCCTTGCCTGCATGGCTTAACCTTATTTTAATAGAAAAATATCCCAAAGTGAAAATCGGAATATAATACTTATCTTTGCAAGAAAATACAGCAAGCCGGTTTGTCGCTTTTCCGCAAGGAGAAGAGGAAAGTCCGGGCAACGCAGAGCGCCATATTTCCTAACGGGAAGCTGTCCGCGAGGGCAGAGCAACGTAACAGAAAATAACCGCTCCGGTTACGGAGTAAGGGTGAAAAGGTGAGGCAAGAGCTTACCGGTCCTGTTGGCAACAGCGGGAGCCGTACGTCTTATGGGTTGCAAGATCATGTATACCGACGCAGTAGGGTTGCTCGCCCGATGTCGGGGGGTAGATTGCTGGAGGCGTGGGGTGACTTACGTCCAAGATAAATGACAAACACTTTGCGAAAGCAAAGCACAAAACCCGGCTTACAGGCTTGCTGTTTTTTTTTATTTCATAAAGAACCATATATTTCAAAACACAATAGGTTGAACCCCAACACGAAGATACCGGTTGTTTTAAATAGGGAATGTGCTTGAGGGAATGTGCTTGGGAGGATTTTGTGTTTGATTGCTACAAACCAACCATATAGAGTGTTTTAACTTGAATAATGTCTATTCAAAGCGGTATTATGAAGAAACTTCTGGCCTTTTTCAAAATAATCTTTAGTTTTATACGCCACGATATATGGATAACAACCGATGACGAGCTGTCAAAGGCCCAGCGTTTTTCTTACCGGATGGTGAAAACCATTGTTATTGCCATACGGGGTTTTGTACAGGAGGAACTTAACATCCGAGCTTCGGCCCTCACCTACTCCATTTTATTTGCCATTATTCCGTTGTTTGCCTTGGTTATTGCCATTGCCAAGGGCTTTGGGGTCGAAAAGCTGATTGAAGATTCGCTGGAAGGCACTTATATCGCACAGGTGAATATGGTCCCGACGGTAATGGGCTTTGTGGAACGCTACCTTGAATTGACACAAGGCGGCCTTTTCATCGGGATAGGCATCCTGATCCTGTTTATGTCGGTGATGAATTTCTTCAAACAGGTAGAAAACGCGTTCAACGAC
>DATGXD010000269.1:0-6259 GCA_035299105.1 Paludibacter sp.
CCGAGCATGCTGAATTGCCAAAACAAAAAGGCACACAAAGCAACAATCATCAGGGCCGACAAGAAAAGGGTAATGCTTATTGCAACAACCCTGTTTATTTTTATCCGGATAAAAAAATTAACTACAGGGTTCAACAATATGGCCAAGATAAAAGCAAACACAAGTGGCAAGATTATGCTTTGGGCTATGTACAATATGGCTATGAAAGCACAAATACCTACAAAAAAAATGGCCGCCTTAATGTAAAAGGGTAATATTTCATTTCTCGACACCACGGTTATGAATGTTTTCTTTTTTCCCACCGAACAAATGGAGTACGGTGTTTCCAATCTTCCTTAAAGTGCCAGGATGTGAAGACACCACCCGCGTGACCCCCATTTGCACTACCGAACCCAAAATCCGCCTGAACAAGTTTTTCGATGAACCAACTGTCAGTTTCCGGGTCACATACCCGCTCACCATGCCAACCACGGACCCCATCATATTGTCCACCAACCGTGTCGAAGAGGTTGCTTCATCCAACGAATCCCTCACCAGGTTAATGGGTTTAAAACTATTGACAATCATCGACAAGTCGTGTTTCAATAGCTGGCCTTGCTCCTTCTGGTCCATTTCCAGTTTTTGTATCATTGCCTTTAATTCGGCCGCTGTAGTTATATTTTCCATGGCTATAGTTATAATCGTATTACTTAAGTATTTGTTTTACAAAGAAATCGTAAAAAAACCTTTTAAGCCATTTGTGAACAACAGAATGCAACAAAACGGCAAGAAACCCGTAAAACCCTGCAACCAAGAGGAATCCATAAAAAAAATGACCCAGAACCTCCCCAAGCCAGAACGCAACCGCCAAATTCAGAAACAGCACGAACGTGACGAAAACAAAAAAAACGATGGTGTGTGGTAAAAATGTAGACAACTGGTCGGAGACTTTATCCACTACATTCAGCTTCACCAAATCAAAAGTTGTCTTGCCGTAATCGGCCGCTTTGTCGAGCAAACTTTCCAATAGATGATTTCTTTCTTCCATGATGTTGATTTTAATGGTTATCCGGAAACGGGGGTGGCGCGTTATTAGTAAAAAAAAACCTGTCCCGAATACAGGTTAGCAGTATATCAACATTTTTCCGGGACAGGCATTCAGTTTTTCCTGGTTTTCAACCCTTTTTGTTGGCAGGTTCATTCATTCCTTCTTTTCCCATGCTAGCATTTTCATTGACTATCTCTTCCACGTGTTCTTTTGTCGATGAAAATCTTTCGCTCATATTATCAACAAATTCATTGAATTTGTTTTTCAACGAATCCAGTTGGTTCTCGCCCTTCCTGTAAATCATCCTGCGGGTTGCAGCACCACTTGCCGGTGCAAACAAAACCCCGACGAGGGCGCCAACGGCTGCGCCAGCCAATACGCCTGAAACTACTTTTCCTGTATTCATAATAATAACTTTTTTATTAACGGTTGGTTTCCTAATTCAAACGAAGCCAGTTTGTCTCCTAACAAAATAGCATTCCACATTCCAATCAATTGTCCAATAGAATCTTGTACAAAAACTCATGGACCCGCCAATCCGGGCCGCATGCCTTTTATTCAATTTTAAGTGTAACATCGAAAAACAGGGAATAGTTCAAAAGACCGGATATTAAATAATTTGTAATCAACAGACTAACACCAGGTCCCCAAATCCTGCCGGCAGGCACGTTCCGAATAAAAAGCAAGCGTTTTACAACTGGCATGATGCAACGCCCCACCCCATCATTCCTCAAAAACAAAACACCTGCTTAAACCGTTAAACGGATATATGAAATTGTTCCAACACCCACACTTCCTTTAACAATGAAAAATCTGAAAACAAAATTCATGGGCATTGAAATAAGCAATCCCATCGTGGTTGGCGCCTGCAACATGACGAACAATACCGACAGCCTGAAAAAAGCTGAAGAAATGGGAGCCGGTGCCATTGTCTACAAATCGTTGTTCGAAGAACAAATCCAGCTCGAAAGGTTTATCCTGGACGAAAAACTGAACGAATTCAACGACATTTACGCCGAAATGCTGACACTTCATCCCGATATCGACTACATCGGCACAGAAGAGCACCTGATGAAAATTGCAAAAGCAAAGGAAAGCATATCCATTCCACTGGTTGCCAGCCTCAATGCCGTAAACTACGAAAACTGGCTGAAGTACGCCAGCCTCCTTGCCGAAACCGGAGTCGATGGACTGGAATTGAATTTTTACCAAAACCTGGGCGACTTCAACAAGTCGACACAAGATATTGAAAACGAGCAACTATCGATTGTGAAGGAAATAATCAACAGGATACCAATTCCGGTAAGCGTGAAATTGAGTTCCGACTACACCAATTCGCTCAACTTAATCCGGAGGTTCGACGACCTGGGGGTTTCCACCTTTGTATTGTTCAATGCATTTTTCCAACCCGACATCAATATCTATACGGAAAAACACATCAAAGCCATTAACTTCAGCAACCCGGGCGATTATAGGAAATCGCTCAAGATTACCGGCTTGCTGTACGACAACATACAGGCCGAAATATGTAGTAGCCACGGCATTTTCACAGGCGCCGACACCGTCAGGCTCATACTGTCGGGAGCTACCAGCGTGCAGGTTGTAAGCACATTGTATAAAAACGGATTCAAGCAGATAAGTAAAATGAGGGCCGAAATTGAAGCATGGATGGAATCGAAAAACTACAGCAGCCTCGACGATTTCAGGGGAAAGCTCTCGAAAAGCAAAATGAACAGCAACCCATTCGCCTATAAAAGGGCGCAATACGTCGACTTGCTGTTAAATTCCGAACAATTATTTGAGAACTACTAAAAAAAAAGTATTTTTATGCCATAAATCTTATAAAAACATGGTATCTCAAACCGAATTTTCGTTACGCCCCACACGAAGGGGATTTCATCTCGTTACAGACGAAATAAGGCAACATTTACCGGTCTTCCCCGAAACTGGCCTTTTACACCTTTTCATCAAGCATACATCGGCGGCCCTTTCTATCAACGAAAATGCCGACCCCGGTGTGCAGACTGACTTGGAAAGTATTTTCGACCGGCTTGTAAGCGAGCGTGAAGCATATTATGTCCACACCCAGGAAGGTTCCGACGATATGCCCGCACACGCCAAATCGATACTGGCCGGAAACAGCATCACTATCCCCATTTCGGACCACCGGTTGAACCTCGGTATTTGGCAAGGCATTTACCTTTGCGAATTCAGGAACAACGGCGGTAGCAGGCGGATTGTGGCCACTATTTTAAGCTGATTCCGCACTAGCGCCACAAAGGGGAAACAAACCGGGACATACCGTTTGCCACATACATTTCCCAGCAGAAATTATTTCCAGATATCCATTCATTATATCTTATAAAAATGAAACGTTCAACCACACAACTCCAATCCAACGAAAACCCAAAAACAGGTATTTCCTCTATGTTTCTCAAACGGGAAAATCTAAAGGGGCTTTTGTTATTATTCCTATGTATAATAATGCAGCCGTTGTCAGCCCAGGAAATTACCGGCGATTGGAACGGGGCTCTCCAAGTGCAGAAAATGCAAATCCGGATAATATTCCACATTTCGAAAACCGAAACAGGCTACGCAGGAACCATGGACAGCCCCGACCAGGGCGCAAAGGGAATCGCGTTGAGCAATGTGACTTTTTCAGGCAAACAGCTGACACTCCAACTCTTGCCATTGAAAATCGAATATACCGGGACAATGGATAGCCTTGGAAATATCAACGGGAATTTCGCGCAAGGAGGGCAATCCCTGCCATTGGTATTGAGCCGGGCAACTGTTGAGAAGGTAGTAATGAAACGCCCGCAGGAACCTGTGAAGCCATACCCATACATTTCCGAAGAAGTGGTTTTTGAAAACCCCAAAGCCAACATCACGCTGGCCGGAACGCTCACATTGCCAAGTGCAAAAGGTAAATTCCCAACCGTGGTACTGGTTTCGGGAAGTGGGCCGCAAAACCGCGATGAAGAATTGATGGGGCACAAGCCTTTCCTCGTTTTAGCCGATTACCTGACCCGCAACGGCATAGCCGTGCTGCGCTACGATGACCGCGGAACTTTCGCCTCGAAAGGCGATTTTTCGAAAGCCACCTCTTTCGATTTTGCCACCGATGCCCAGGCCGCGGTGAATTTCCTGAAAACCCACAAAAACATCGACCCGGGAAAAATCGGGATTATCGGCCACAGTGAAGGTGGGCTGATTGCTCCCCTGGTTGCCGACAGCGACAAAAATGTCAGTTTCATCGTGCTCCTGGCCGGTCCCGGATTGCAGGGAAGCGAAATACTGATGTTGCAGCAACAACTTATCGGCCGCGCTTCGGGAATGGAAGAAAAGAAAATCCAGCAAACCGCCAAGATAAACAAAGCCATTTTCGACCTGATAAACCGGTCGGACGCAAATGCTGCACTCGAAAACGACCTGAAAAATCTTTTAATGAAAACAATGGAAGATAATCCCGAAATGGAAATACCCAAGGGAATGACAGCCAACCAACTCGTCGAGCAGCAATTAACTCAAATCAATACACCCTGGGTATTGAATTTTATCCGCTATAACCCTGCTCCCGCACTCCAAAAAGTAAAATGCCCTGTGTTGGCCCTTATCGGCGAAAAAGACCTTCAAGTGCCAGCCAAAGAAAACCTGCCGGTCATTGAGGCTGCCCTGAAAAAAGGAGGAAACAAAAATTTCATGGTGAAAGAACTCCCCGGCCTGAACCACCTTTTCCAGGAATGCAAAACCGGAGCCCCGGCTGAATACATCGACATCGAGCAAACCATATCGCCCGTAGCGTTGGAAACAATGGCAAACTGGATAAAACAAACTGTAAAATAGCTTGTCAACAAAAGATTTGCCGGCAAAAATGGCCGGCAAATCACAGTTGCTTGTCAGTTGATTACCGCATTAATATTGTCCCACAAGTCATAATCAAAACCTGATACGGCAAAACTCGGATTCTCGGGGTTAGAAGCATCTCCCATCCTTACTATCACCATTCTACGGCTTGGGACAACATATATTCTTTGATCTCCGGCCCCCATGGCCGCAAACATGTCGGAAGGTGCGTTCGGAATCAAATTCCCCTCGAAAACCTCCTGGCTTCCCGGAACCATGAAACTCGATTTGCCATTCAGCCACCATAAATATCCGTAAGAAGGATTCATGCCTTGCGAACTTGTAACGCATTCATTAAAGAAACTTTCATCCAGCACCTGCTCATTCATCCATTTTCCTTTGTTCAAGGCCAAAAGCCCGAACCTTGCCATGGTACGGGTATTGCTGTGGTAAATCTTAAAGACAGGTCCATTATTCCAATACCCCTCCATTCCAATCCGGTCCTTCAGTTTATCATTAAAATAGCTTTCAAACTGTTTGTTGCTCGCCGAGGCAACCACATCCATCAACTTCTGGAACACATTGGCGTATGCCCATCGCGTACCGGCATCCGCCACATAAATTAAATTTGCTTTCACCACCAATTCCTTCGAATCATCCAAACCCGAAGTCATTGTCAGCAAATGACGGGGAGTAATCAGGTTTTCCTTATCCAGGGGTTCGCTGGTCCAGCCCGTGCCAAGATATTTTGAGACCTTATCGTCAATATTCAATAAACCTTCCTTCCTCGCAATCAGCACCGATGAAGCTACCAGGGTCTTCCCCGCACTATTCCATTGCCAGCTGGCAGAGGATGTATGACCGTTCATATATTCTTCCAACACAATCCGGCCATCAACCAATACCATAAATGATTTTGTGTTTTTTGCCTTCAAGTAATCCTTGAGGGCTTGCACCGCATCCGTGTTCCAACCCAAGTCGGATATGGGCATGGTCTCCCATTTCGATTCTCCAACTGGAGGAAAATACATGGCACCGGAAGGAAACTGTTTATTCACATCATCATTCCTCCGGCATGAAAACAGCAATGCCAAAATACCCAATAAAAAAAATAGTTTCAATTTAAGCATAAAATTAATTTCAAAAGTCATACCGATTATAAAGCAGATTAGACTGTTTAATGCTTGAAACGTTTAATACATCTATGATTATTAAGCCGTTGTTTGCTTATAGAATCCCCAGAACAAAAAAAGCCCCGCATACTTCCGTATGCAGGGCTTCAAGGACGGCGGCTACCTACTCTCCCACCTTTCGGCAGTACCATCGGCGTGGACAGGCTTAACTTCTCTGTTCGGAATGGGAAGAGGTGGGGCCCTGTCGCTATAA
>DATGXD010000270.1:0-2395 GCA_035299105.1 Paludibacter sp.
ACAGCAGGTGAGAGCTTACGAAAACCAGCAAAAAATGATTCAGGAAACCGAGGAATTTATCGACCGCTTCCGTTCGAAGGCTACAAAGGCCGTACAGGTACAATCCAGGATCAAGCAGCTTGAAAAAATTGAACGGCTCGAGGTCGACCTGGAAGATACTTCACGCTTGAGCCTTAAATTTCCACCTGCACCACGCTCGGGGAGTATCCCGGTAGAAATGGAACACCTGTCGAAAGCCTACGGTGAGAATTTGATCCTGGACAATATCGGGATGATTATCAACCGGGGCGAAAAAGTCGCTTTCGTGGGTAAAAACGGTGAGGGCAAAAGTACATTGGTTAAATGCATTATGCAGGAAATAGAATATTCCGGCATGTTGAAAATCGGACACAACGTCAAAATAGGCTATTTTGCACAGAACCAGGCTTCGCTGTTGGACGAAAACCGGACTGTTTTTGAAACCATTGATTATGTGGCGGTTGGCGACATCCGTACCAAAATCAGGGATATCCTGGGAGCTTTCATGTTTGGGGGCGAAGCTTCGGACAAGAAGGTGAAAGTGCTTTCGGGAGGTGAACGCAGCCGCCTTGCCATGATCAGGTTGTTGCTCGAACCGGTAAATTTGCTGATACTCGACGAGCCTACCAACCATTTGGACATGCAGTCGAAGGATGTGTTGAAGTCGGCAATCAAAGCATTCGATGGCACCGTGATTGTTGTTTCGCACGACCGCGAATTTCTCGATGGTCTGGTTACAAAAGTGTACGAGTTTGGCAATAAAAAGGCAAAGGAACATTTAGGGGGAATTTACGAGTTTTTGCAGTACAAGAAAATGGATTCGCTCCGTGAACTTGAAATTCCGGGTACACAAAAGAAAGCTATGGAGCCAAACGAGAAAGTGGTTTCGGAAAACAAGCTGAATTACGAAGCCAGGAAAGAATTGTCGAAAAAAATAAGGAAAGCCGAAAAAGCCGTCGAAGCAGTGGAAAAGGAGGTTTCGGATATCGAAAATGAAATTGCCACCATGGACATTGAATTGCAACAAGCTGAAAAAGCTTCTGACAGCGCATATATTCAGCTATACCAGAAGCGGCAGCGCGAACTGGAACAGAAAATGTACGAGTGGGAAATCCTGAACGAACAACTCGAGGAACTGAAAGCAGAGGAATAATTCTAATTTTTGTCAAAATGCCAACACTGTATTTATTACCCACAACTCTTGGCGATAGTTCACTTGAGCGGGTTTTGCCAATGTACAATACTTCGGTAATCAGTCAATTGAAGTCTTTCATTGTGGAAGATATCCGTACCGCCCGGCGTTTTTTGAAAAAAGTGGACCCGGCAATAGACATTGATGGCCTGACATTTTTTATCCTGAACCAGCATACCTCGCCCGATGAGATACATTCATTCCTGAAGCCGATGTTCGGCGGTTCGGACATGGGCGTGATATCCGA
Source organism: Paludibacter sp. (assembly GCA_035299105.1). Lineage (GTDB taxonomy): Bacteria > Bacteroidota > Bacteroidia > Bacteroidales > Paludibacteraceae > Paludibacter. The sequence goes on from DATGXD010000270.1 coordinate 1,458, forward strand.
AGCTGGATGTCCGGCCATTGCCGACCCGGGAGCCGATGTGGTAGCCATTGCCCAGAAAAGCAATTTCAAGGTTGAACCGCTAATAGGACCTTCGTCTATTCTGTTATCGCTCATGGCTTCGGGGTTCAACGGGCAGAGCTTTGCGTTTGTTGGTTATTTGCCTATCCAGCCAGCCGAGCGCTCCAAAATGTTGCGTAAACTTGAATCAAGGGCTTACGCCGAAAACCAGACGCAAATTTTTATCGAAACCCCGTACCGGAACATGAAAATGTTCGATGAAATCATCCATGCCTGCCAACCTTCGACCCGGCTTTGCATAGCTGCCGACATTACCCTCGAAACTGAGTTTATCAAAACAAAAACGGTGGGGGAATGGAAAAAACAAATCCCGGATTTGAACAAAAGACCTTGTATTTTCCTGATATACAAATAATAGGCGGTTGTAAGCCGTTTTGAAGGCTGGTGGTAGGTATTGAGAATGTATTACCTGGCCACCTTTTTTAGGATTTAAATTGGCTGGATTAGGGATGGACGGAAAGACTTCGGAGGTACCTCCCCGCTTTAATGTTTCATGGCCCTGTCCATGCTCCTTTTATCTTCTTTCTCCTTTATTGTCTGGCGTTTGTCGTATACTTTCTTTCCGCGGGCAAGCCCGATTTCGAGTTTGGCCAATCCCTTTTCGTTGATAAAAAGTTTTGTCGGGATAATGGTAAAACCTGTTTCCTTGGTGCCACGGACCAGTTTGGTAAGCTCCTTCCGGTTCAACAACAATTTCCGGTCGCGGCGGACATCGTGGTTATTGTAGGTTCCAAAAAAATAAGTGGCAATGTGCATGTTTTTTACCCAAAGCTCGTCGTTGATGAAAGTACAGTAGGTGTCTGTCAGGCCAGCTTTGCCATCGCGAATCGATTTTATTTCAGTGCCATATAGCTGGATGC
>DATGXD010000271.1:0-3028 GCA_035299105.1 Paludibacter sp.
GGTTTCGCCAAAGAGTGTGGGTACGCTTTTCAATTGGGCGATTGGAATTTCGATGGCGCTCATTTGGGAGCCTCTCACGCCGGTTTCCTTCCGTGTCCCGATTATGGTAACTTCCTTCAATTCGGTGTTTTCGGAAAGGGACAAACTGTACATCAGCACCTACCTGGGCGACGACGTGATTTACAGCAATATCCGCGAAGGATACCAGGACAATAATTCCAGCATCACTGAAGACAGGATGAAAATGGGCTGGAACTGGGGCAACCTGATTACCGCCGCCCGTTGGAACCACGTTGTGAACAACAAACTATTCATGGATGCTTCCGCAACTTACACCCGGTACCGTTTCGACATGAATGTAGGGATGAGCCAAAAGCATACCGGGAAAAACTCAACCAGCTATTCGTACGCTTCCGAAACACTTGGTTATCAATCCGGCATCCAGGACTATGCCGCCAAAGTCGACTTCGATTATTCGCCCAACCCGAACAACGATATCAAGTTCGGTGCCAGTTACACGAACCACACTTTCAGGCCTGGAGTCGAAAGGTTTAAAGAAAATTACGAGAATGACTCGACCAAGGTTGTGAACGACACAATTATTGGCAACCAAAACATGCTTGCCCACGAAACTGCCTTGTATTTCGAAGACAATGTTAGCATCGGCCAGGTGCTGAAAGCAAATTTCGGGCTGCATTATTCAACCTTTTACGTGCAGGGTCGGTTTTACCAGTCACCCCAGCCACGTGCCAGCATGCGGGCGCTATTGAGCGACAACCTGTCGGTCAAGGCCGGATATGCCATGATGACACAGTACATCCACTTGTTGTCGAACAGCAACATCAGCCTGCCAACCGATTTATGGGTTCCAGCGACTAAAAAAGTAACACCTATGCGTTCCCACCAATATTCGGTGGGGGTATTCTACAACCTGAACAACCTGGTGGATTTCTCCGTCGAAAGCTATTACAAATCGATGCACAACCTGATTGAATACAAGCCCGGAGCCTCCTTTATGAATTCAAATACAGGCTGGGAACAAAAAGTATACAGCGGCGAAGGCTGGTCGTACGGCGTTGAGTTCCTGGCACAAAAATCGGTCGGGAAAACCACCGGCTGGGTTGGCTACACCTGGTCGAAATCCGAGCGGCGGTTCAACCGGCCGGGACAGGAAATTAACGACGGACTCGTTTTCCCCGCCAAGTTCGACCGCCGCCACGATGTCAGCATCGTGGTGTCGCACAAATTCAGCGAAAAAATCGATGCATCGGCCACCTGGGTTTACAGCACGGGAAACTGCGGCACACTGGGATTGCAAAATTATTCAAGCTATCCCATCGATGGGAGTTTTATTGATTTCAACAATTTGGCCAACCAATTCTTTTACCCGGCAACATCCGTTCCCTATATCGAAAAGCGGAACAACTACCGGTTGCCCGACTACCACCGGCTCGACTTGAGCGTAAACTTCCACAAGCAGCTGAAACACGGAGTCCGCACCTGGAATATCAGCGTGTACAACGCCTACAACCAAATGAATCCTTTCCTGGTTTATTTGAAAACCAACTACTCTTACAGCGAAACCGGACTATCCCAAACCTGGAAATCGTTGAACAAGTTGACTCTATTCCCCATAATCCCATCGGTAAGCTATTCGTATAAATTTTAATGCCAAGCAATTATGAAATTCCTGAAACCATACATACTCCCAATCATTTTATTCTCCTTGGTTTTCGTTGCCTGCGACAACGAAATTAAATTCAACGGAACCGAAGCCACCACCAAAATGGTGATGAATTCACTTTTATCCCCCGATTCCGTGGTAAAAGTCCAACTCACCAAAAGCTTGTTTTTCCTCAAGGATGATTCAAAATTCGAAACCATAGACAATGCCTTGGTAAAATTGTTTGTAAACAACCAGTTTACCGAAAACCTCCAATTCACCACCAGTGGAATCTACGTTGGCAGTTACATTCCAAAACCCGGAGATAAAATCAAGATAACGGCTTCGAACCGCGAATTTTCGGAAGTAAGCGGCGAAACCGAAATCCCCGAAATCAATCCAATCCTTTCCGTTGATACCACTTCTATAATCATGGCTGAATACCCGATCCCCGGAAACTATGACCCTGTGAAAAACCGTAGCGATACGATTGGAAAATCCGTAACCCGCCAGCTAAATTTCATTGTATATTTCCAGGACAGGAAAGACATTGCAAACTACTACCGGATCAAAGTAAAATTGAGGCATTACTTTGCCGATGGCAACTATTATGACGATCTATATAGTTTCCATTCCGACGACCTTGTTTTTAGTTCGACCGACGAAGGCTCTATTACCGGGGAAAGCAGTATCAGCCAATACCACGAATTTTCAGACGACTCGTTTAACGGGAAAAAATACGGGCTCAAGTTTTCATTATATTCAACCGAAAATGATTATTTCCCAGGGAAGGACCCGTTCCAGCAGGACGGAAACGGGGTATCGACCTACGCACCCATCAAACAGGAAGTGCATATCAGCCTGCAAAGCATCTCCGAATCCTACTATATGTACATAAAAACACGTACAGTTGATAATTCGGGCGACTATTTTTCAGAACCTGTCCAGATTTTCAACAATGTGGCGAACGGGATAGGTTTTGTTGGAAGCTATTCACCTTCAAACCATGTCCTCGAATTACCCGTGAAATACATTGTCGGGTACGGCGGCCCAGATTAAGGAAGTTGTTACAAATAAGTTATTACAAGCCACACCGGCAAAAGAAATAATTTTCAAGCATTTTTGTTTGAATTTGGAATTAATATGTATTTTTACAGCAGTTTCAAAACGGGAAACCAACCATCCCGCTTTGAATAATTTACATTTTTATGTTTAAAAAAATGCGAGTATGAAAATTGGAATTCCGAAAGAAATCAAAAACAACGAAAACCGCGTTGCCTTAACCCCGGGCGGGGCAAAAACCCTCGTCCAAAACGGCCACACGGTATTTATCGAAACACATGCGGGCGAAAACAGCGGGTTTAA
>DATGXD010000272.1:0-3966 GCA_035299105.1 Paludibacter sp.
TTAGTTCCAACCCGGCCGAATGCATGAAGGATTCCATTATTCAAATCAGGGGTAGGGGGAATGCCACCTGGATTATGGACAAGAAATCGTACCGGATCAAGTTTCCCCAAAGTACCCGAATTCTTTCCATGCCTGCTAAAGATAAAAGTTGGGTTATGCTGGCCAATTATGCCGATAAAACGCTGATGCGTAATGCAGTGGCTTTCGAAATAGGAAGATGGTTGGGAATGCAATATACTCCGCCGGTAAGATATGCCGATGTTTTCTTGAATGGTGAGTTTTTCGGCAACTATATGATTACTGACCAATTGAATGTGGATAAAAACAGGGTGAATATCGAAAAGCTCGATTCCGCGGATACCACATTGCCTGCTATTGCTGGCGGGTATTTAATGGAAATAAATGGTCTGCTGGATGCAACGAATGATCCTTTTTATGTGAAAACGGCAAAAGGCTTGAATGTGATTGTGAAATATCCGGATGAGGACGGTATTAATACCCAGCAATTCGACTATATCAGCCGTTTTGTGACTAATTTTGAAAACACGCTCTTTTCAGCAGCTTATAAAGACCCACTCACGGGCTACCGGAACCTGGTGGATACCACCGAAATCATTAATTGGTACCTGGCTTGCGAACTTACAGGTAATTCCGATTCGTTTTGGAGCACCTATTGGTATAAAAAAAGGAGCGAGGATAAAATCATTTTTGGCCCTCTTTGGGATTTCGATATTGCATTCAACAACGACAACCGATTGGAAGATGCAACACAAAAATTGATGAGGGTTGCCGGGTTCAACCCCAAGGCGTGGGTAACCCAGTTTGCTTCCGACCCTTGGTTCTTGAAAAAAACCGGACAGCGTTTCCAGGAAATGAAATCGGCCGGGCTGCTGGATCGGCTATTGTATTATATCGACTCAACGGCCACCTCGATTGACATGTCGCAAACCCACAACTTCCGCCGATGGGATATATTAGACAGGGTGGTTTACAGGGAACTGGATGCCCGTGGAACTTACCAGGCGGAGATTGACTTCTTGAAAAACTACCTGGTAGCGCGGTTCGGTTACTTGGAAACCGCCCTTAAATATGAGGAACTGCCCGTGCGCACATCCTCCATAAATCCAGAATACTATTATTCAATTGTGAACAAGAAGACCGGTATGGCCATCGATATCCAGGATGCTTCCGTCCAACCTTCGGCAAAAGCGGTCCAATATACTTACGACAAAACCAGGTTGAGCCAGCAGTGGGAATTTATTCCCACCGCAACTCCAAACGTCTACGCCATCCAGAATAGGAATTCGAAAATGGTTTTGCAGAACGATGGCAAGATAAGTTCACAGCTAATCCAAGACAGCTACAACTCGTCGTCGCAATACCAGCAATGGAAAGTGGTGCCGGTAACGCCCGAGTATGCAGGCATTCAAAATGTTTTCACGGCACAATATTCGATCAACAACAAGGGGGGAAGCAGCGCCGACAATAACCCGGTCATTGAATACACCAATAACATAAGCGGTAGCGATAACCAGCAATGGGCTTTCGTGAAGCAGGGGCAGGTTAATCCCACCGAAGCGCCTGGCGTGGAAACCGGGAATAACCGTATCTGGGTGTATTCGAACCCAACGAAAGATGAAGTTAACCTTTTCTGCCACATGGATAATGCAGTCCGGGCCAAACTTGCGGTTTACTCGGTTGATGGGAAATGTTCCTATTCCCGGAATGACTTGGCAGGCGATAACGGGGATTTTATTTTGCAATTCACCAAAAGTGCTGCCGGCCTAAGCACGGGTGCTTACATAGTAAAAATAGAAGCTGGAAACGGTGTCGTGCTGGTTGCCAAATTATTAATCAATTCTCGGTAACCTGGCATATCCTGCATTCTGTAGAAACCATGGGCCGCGTGGATAAATACCTGGCGGCATAGGTCAACCGCTTCCAAAAGTACTTGGGCAGCCTACCGGTTCCAGTGCTTTTATTTACATTTTCAAGACCCGTAAATGTATTATTAAACTTTTTATTGTATATTTGGCGCTCTGCATGTAGTAAGCAATAACCTGCATAGCAGGCGGCTAACCGCTAACTGTTAATTATCAACTCGTAACCGGCCTACAGCAGGCTTACCCGGTGGTAGGCAGGCTCGTAACCCCTAATTTGTAACTTGTAACCATCCAATGATTCGAAGGAATTTACTTTTCTTGCTGGTTGCAATAGCCCTGCAACCAGGCATCAACCACGTGTTTGCTGTCAAGGCCTACCCTGCACCTATCCAGGTCAGGCAGCCCGATGGCACCGAACTCACCGTCCGCCTGCATGGCGACGAATTCAGGCATTACAAAACAACCGGCGACGGGTTTCTTATCCGCCAGGACAGCAGGGGTTTCTACACCTATGCCACGGTAGATTCCAACGGTGTGATTGTGGGCGGCACAACAATTGCCCGGGATGCAAAGAACCGTTCAGCTGCCGAAACAAGGTATTTGCAAGGTATCGATAAGTTGCGGGTGGCAAGTGCCATTGAAAGCACAAGGCAAAAATCAAGAAAGATATTATCTTCGGCATCCGCCGCTCCTCGGAAAGCATACCCCCTGGACGGTTCTCCGAAAGCGCTGGTTATCCTGGCCAATTTCAGCGACAACACGTTTTCTGTCGACAATCCACAGGCTTCGTTCCAGAACTTGGCCACACAAAGCGGCTATAGTGCAAACGGAGGCACCGGGTCGGCCAAGGATTATTTCATGTCGAGCAGCTACGGGAAATTTGCACCCGATTTTGTGGTGGTTGGCCCGGTTACCCTGCCGCAAGACCTGGCATATTATGGCACAAACGACTTGAATGGCGATGACAAATATCCCGCCCAAATGGTTGTGGATGCCTGTACCGCAGCCAATGCCGCGGGATTGGATTTTACCCAGTTCGATACGGATGGGGATGGTTACATCGACAATGTTTTTGTATATTATGCCGGTTACAACGAAGCCGAAGGGGCAGATTCAACCACCATCTGGCCCCACCGCTGGCAAGTACTTGCCAGATCGGAAGACTTGGCGGGTTATAATTACCCGGGCACGGTTGCTTCGAAAACTTTTGATGGCAAAATCCTGTTGGATTACTCCTGCACTTCCGAGTTGAAGGGAAATTCGGGTTCGAACATGTGCGGCATTGGCACTTTTTGCCACGAGTTCGGCCATGTCCTGGGTCTGCCCGACTTTTACGACACTTCAGGAACTCAATCCTACACGCTCGAAACATGGGACATAATGGATACCGGACCCTACCTGAACGGAGGTTCTACCCCGCCAGCCTATTCGGCTTACGAACGCTTCTACTTGGGTTACCTCACCCCCGAACAAATCAGCACGGCCTCGAACATCACGCTTGACCCATTGTACTTGGGAACAAGCGCAGTAAGCAGCACCGCAGGCCAGTCCTATCTGTTTGCGGCAAGCAGCCACAACATGAGCGCCACTTCGCCAAGCCCCGCCGAATTCTTCATGGTGGAATACCGCAAGCATACAGGCTGGGACCGATTCTTAGGGCAGTCAATCAACAATATCAATACATATACGGGCATTCCTTCGGATGGGTTGTGCATATGGCACGTCGATTATTCACAGTTGGCCTGGGATCAGAACACACCAAACAATTACACCGGTAGCACCCAGACAGCCTCAAGCCACATGCGGCTCTATTTGCAACCCTTGGTTGGGCAGTCAACCACGCCCGGCACAACTTTTACTGATGGCTCGTTTATCCCGACCACATGGGTGGGTACCAATATTGACAGGCCGGTTACTTCAATTGCCCTCAACCCCGAAAACGCCACTTTCAAGTTTATGGGGGGAGTGTTTGTTTTCGGGAATTTTTCCGCGTTAAACGCCACCAACCTGGCTCCAACCGGCTTTACGGCAAACTGGAGCGAAGCATCCGGCGCAACCGGATACCTCCTGAACGTTTACACAA
>DATGXD010000273.1:0-5655 GCA_035299105.1 Paludibacter sp.
GGTGTGTGCGCCAAAATAGTCGCGCTGGGCTTGAAGCAAGTTGGCTGGCAGGCGTTCGGTTCGGAAACCATCGAAATAGCAAAGTGCCGAGGTCAGGGCCGGCACAGGAATCCCGTTGGTCAATGCAGCGGCACATGCCCGGCGCCAACCGGCTTGCGCAGCTTCCACCTTCCCTTTGAAGTACGGGGCGAACAACAGGCTTTCCAGCCCCGGATTATCATCGAATGCCCCCTTGATATCATCCAGGAATACCGAGCGGATAATGCATCCTCCGCGCCACATCAATGCAATGCCTCCTGGATCCAGGTTCCAGCCGTATTCTTTGGCTGCCGCCATCATTAAGCCATAACCTTGCGCATAGGAAATGATCTTTGCACCGAACAAGGCATCTTTAATATCGGAAACCATTTGAGCTTTGTCGCCGTGGAAGCTAATTGCGGGTCCGCTAATCAACTTCGAAGCTTTTACGCGGATATTTTTTTGAGCCGACAAGCAACGGGCAAACACCGATTCGCCAATCAATGTCAATGGAATTCCAAGCTCGAGCGCCGAAACGCCCGTCCATTTTCCTGTTCCTTTTTGTCCGGCAGTGTCCAGGATTTTGTCGACAAGAGGGCTTCCATCTTCATCTTTCACGGCCAGGATATCGCGGGTGATTTCAACCAGGTATGAATCCAGATCGCCTTTATTCCATTCCCCAAACACGCCATGCATTTCGTCAGCACCCATGCCCAGCAAATTCCTCATGATTTGGTAAGCTTCGTTGATAACCTGCATGTCGCCGTATTCAATCCCGTTGTGAACCATTTTTACAAAATGGCCAGCACCGCCTTGGCCAACCCAGTCGCAACAAGGTATGCCGTTTCCAACCTTGGCGGCTATAGCCTGGAATATGCCTTTCACGGCAGGCCATGCGGCAGGCGAACCGCCCGGCATCAGCGAAGGACCGAGCAGGGCACCTTCCTCGCCTCCCGAAACCCCAATCCCGACATATAGAAGCCCTTTGCCTTCAATGTATTTTGCACGGCGCTCAGTATCGGGGAAATGCGTGTTCCCACCATCTATAACAATATCGCCTTTTTCCAGGTGCGGCATCAATTGGTTGATTAATTCGTCGACCGCCTCACCGGCTTTTACCATCATCATGACTTTCCTTGGCTTTTCCAACGAATTGCACAACTCCCCAATGGAGCGGGTTCCGATGATATTTTTACCTACACCTTTCCTGCCCATGAATTCATCCACCTTGTCAACCGTACGGTTGAACACGGCTATGGTAAAGCCTTTGCTTTCCATGTTCAGCGCCAGGTTTTCGCCCATTACGGCCAAACCGATCAATCCGATATCTGCTTTTTGTTTCATGACAAGCCCTTTCTTAATTCCCCTCAAAGGGGAAATTTCAGACAGCATTACTACTGAACTATACCTGGTTTGCAGACTTGCCAATCTTACAGGATTCAACTGATGTTGAAGCCCAATTGTTGAAGTTTTTTTATGGGGTTTCCCCCTATATTCTTGGCAATGATTGCAAATGCAGGGAATTCCCTGCGCGTTGGATAATCGCCACGCAATTGTTCGAATCTACCGACATCAGCCCTTAATTGCTTGTCGTCCAAACGAATATCATAGGTATGCAATATAGCTCGTGCCAGTATTTCCTGGCAAGTTAAGCCGTTTCCATCCAAATCGAAAACAGCATCCGCCGGTTGTTCGACTCCCGCAGGCTGCCAGTTTTCAAGCCCAAGGCCAAAATGCCGGCTAACGGCATGAACGCACATTCGTGTCGCAGTTGCTTTTCCGTCTTTTGAATAACCTGCAATATGGGGCGTAGCAATTTCGGTCATTGCCAGCAACTCCAGATCCAGGTGTGGTTCGTTTTCCCAGCAATCGCATACAAAGGCTGAAATCACACCAGCTTTCAAAGCGTCTTTCAAGGCTTGTGTTTCAACGACTTCCCCCCGGCAAGTGTTTATCAACACAGGTTCCCGCTTTAGTTTGGAAAAGAAACCCCGACCTGCCAAATGATAAGTAGCGTCTTCGCCCTTCCTATTCAGCGGGACATGGAGCGTAATTATATCGGCTTCGTTCATGATTGTTTCCAAGCTTACAAATTGCCCGTGACCTTCGGCACGCTCTCGCGGCGGGTCGTTCAGGAGTACCTTCATTCCAAAAATGCCGCAGATTCGGGCCACTTTGCTTCCAACATTGCCCACCCCCACCACGCCGATGGTTTTTTCGCCCAGGTTCCAGCCTTTCCGTTCGGCCAGTACCATTAGGGCAGAAGCAATGTATTGTTCCACAGATTTGGAATTGCAACCCGGGGCATTCGCCCATTCGATTCCTGCGGCGGCGCAATAATCGGCATCAATATGGTCGTGACCAACAGTAGCCGTGGCAATAAACTTCACCGATGAACCGGACAACAGTTTTCGGTTGCAAATGGTCCGGGTACGCGTTACAAGGGCATCGGCATCGCGCACCATTCCCGCCACAGTTTTTGACCCGGGCAAGTAAGCTACTTCGGCTACATCCTCGAATGCCCCCCGAATGTATGGGATTTTATCATCGATAATAATTTTCATAGTTCCTAAACTTTCCTTTGTAAGTGCCAGCACTTGTTGTCTTCCTGCCTGATCTATTCGTTGAACCGCATGTAGTCTTCAATATTTTCCTTGATGAGAATATCCACAGGCACATAATTCACCTTCCGGGTTTCCTGCTGGAATATCAATTTGCGGCACATGTCGCGTATGGCAAAATAGGCCTGCTTTTCGGGACGTTGTGCAATGAGGTACGAAACCACGCCTTCTTTCAGGTAACCGACATTTTTTTCCAACAAGTCGTAACCAATCAATTCGATATCGTTTTTCTGAAGTTCAACCAAATGCATGGCCAGCCTGTACACCTTCGAATTAAAGGTGATAGCGGCCTTTAGGTTTGTATTCGAAGCAAAAACCAACCGGATGGTTTCCAGGTTGGCCGCTTCATCATCGTTTTTCAATTCCACATTTAGTATTTCGTAATTTTCCGAAAGCCCTTTGTCTCGGAAAAATTCCATGAACCCGTTGTAGCGCATGAGGGTCTGGTTCGACACCGAGCCTTTGCGCTGGGTGCGGATAACCATGACCTGCGAATTTCCGGGCAATGAACCCACCAATAGTTTTGCCGCGATATAGCCGCTCTGGAATGAATTCTGTCCATAATAAGCCAGGTAATTAGCCTCAGGAATATTTGAATCGATAAAGGAAAAAGGAATTTCGCGCTTTGTCAGTTCGCTTGTAAAATCCAACGATTCCGACTTAAATATCGGTGACAAGAATACCGCATCGGGCCCATCCAGTAACAACTCCCCCGAAACTTTCACAAATGAATTGGCATCGAATTGGTCGAAATAGAGTTTTTCGACGGCAATGTTATAGTGTTCGAAATCGGAGTTTGCGAGGTCAAACCCTTTGTCCACGCTTTCCCAATATTCTCCGGGTTGGTAGGCCGGAATGAGGCAAACAAAGCGGTACCGCTTTTTGGAGGCAAGTGACCGGGCTAAAAGGTTGGGGGTATAATTTATTTCCTCCAGGACTTTTGTTACGGCCTTGAGGCTTTTTTCGGAAACATCCCCCCTTTTGTGGAGTACCCGGTCGACCGTACCCTCGGAAACACCCGCCAATGCGGCAATATCCTTAATCCTGACTTTAGATTTTTTTTCCATCATATTCAAAAAAAAGCGATTGGCTTCCATATCCGGAAGCAGAACAGCCTGCAAAAGTAATTAATATTTCGAGACAAGTGCAACACGGATATGTTGCCTGGCCGGAAGCAGGCTTTTCGGCAAATAAAACCGGGCGGTTTTATGCTTAAGCTCAACAGTTCGGGAAACTTTTATAATTTCAGCATAAGATTGGAGCAAGCTGTTATTCATTTAGTTCCACCAGTTCCATCCGCGTTTGCAAGATGTTGTTTTTGTCGTATGTCTCGTTTTTCACCAAACCGACACCCTTGGCATACCACTCGGCCACATAGTATTTCCCTTTAATCCCCATGGTACTTGTACTTGCTTCGCTGGTGAATTTATATCCCTGGAACGTCCCGGCTTTTACTGTGACACTTTCGATGGCTACAAGTTTCCGGTTAGTGACTTCGGCTGTCATCTTCATGTTTACAATGCCTGCTTTCAAAACCATTTCAACATTTGCATCGGGCAAGACATCGCCCGCTATCGGGTTCGCCGGGATTTCCATGTCGTTGCCTTCAACCTGAAGACTGGTTGGAATTTCACCATTCTGCTTGAAGATGGCTTTGTTCACAAAATTACCCATGTCCATGTAAAGCCTGTCGCCCTTTTGATGAATGGTTATTTCATCATTGTATACGGGCTGGCCCTTCGCATCCCGCGTTTCGACCCGGTAGGTAATATCGGTTACATTGCCGCTGTCTTTGATTTGCTTGACAGTGTACTGCACCGAACCGGTAAACTTGTCTTTCTTATCAAAGGTATGGTACTGCAACACAGCACCTTCATGGGATGGGAAAAAGCTTTTTTGAGCCGGCAACGCATTTCCAAACAGCAGGAAGCCAAGCAATAGGAATAAATTTTTCATCTCAGCCAATTTAAATGGTTAAACCGATATTAAGGTACTTACAAACCGCATTCTTGCAGGCAGGTCTGGCTACCTGAACAATGGGAAAGTTCCACGATAACAGATTATTCCTGCCGCTTTAGTATGGATAAAACAATTTTCCTGCAAAACTTATCGTTAAAAGCCCGGCTATTTATGTTTTTACATTGGTTTCCGGGCAAGCCTGTGCCATTGAAGCCAAAACGGCATCCTGCATCCTTTGGTTTAAAACGTGGGTTCCACAAACAAAAAGAGATGGCTCGAAACCATCCCTCTTCATTTCCGGCAAGAATACCGTGTTAGTTATAACCTTGATTATCAAACGGCTTTGAAACTCATATCGAGGCTTTTTACCGAATGGGTCAGTGCCCCTACAGAAATGTAGTCAACGCCGCATTCCGCATAGTCGCGGAGCGTGTCGAAGGTAATACCGCCCGAAGACTCGGTTTCGTAACGCCCGCCAATCATTTCCACTGCTTTACGGGTATTTTCGGTTGAGAAATTGTCGAGCATGATACGGTCCACCCCTCCCACTTTCATCACCTGCTCCAATTCATCGAAATTCCGGACTTCGATTTCGATTTTCAGGTCTTTTCCATTTTCTTTCAGGTAATCTTTGGCACGGAGGATTGCCTTATCGATACCGCCGGCAAAATCCACATGGTTGTCTTTCAACAAGATCATATCGTACAAGCCAATCCGGTGGTTTACCCCCCCGCCTATCTTCACGGCTTCCTTTTCGAGCAAACGCAGGCCGGGTGTGGTTTTGCGGGTATCAAGCACCCGGGTTTTTGTTCCTTCAAGAGCTTTGACGTATGTTCGGGTACGGGTTGCCACACCGCTCATCCGCTGCATGATGTTCAACATCAGCCGCTCGGTTTGCAGCAGTGACTGGATACGGCCTTCGACCACAAATGCTATGTCGCCAGGTTTAACTTCCGCCCCGTCTTCAATATACACAGTCATTTTCAGACCCGGATCGAAGGCATGGAAAACCTGCCTGGCTATTTCCACACCGGCCAAGACGCCTTTTTCCTTAACA
>DATGXD010000274.1:0-17981 GCA_035299105.1 Paludibacter sp.
GTGTTCGCGCCCGCAGAGTTTGGTCATTTGGGTGGAATCGGGTATAAAGTAATCGAGCGTGTAATCCTCGTTGACGGGTTGCACCATGCTGAAGTCCCAATGCAAATCTTTGCCCGAAGGGCCGGGGTCCTTGAATTCCACTTGTTGTTTTACCAGTTGGTCGGCTGCACGGTAGGTGTTGCGCTCCGCGGTGAGGGTGTGGGAAGTTTGCGCTTGCAGGCTTAATGCTGCGAGGCACAGGAGTAGGGAGAGTTGTTTCATGAGATTGTGTAGTTGGTTATCTGTTGAGGTGTGTAATTGTTGAGTCGTTAAGGTGATTGCTGTTTACTGAATTATTGCAAATCACCAACGTTGATGAGCCCCCTCATCAACGTTGATGGGTCGCTATCATCCGTGTTGATGAGTTACCCTCATCAACACGGATGAGACTTACTTCACTGTAAGAACTTTGTCAAGCGTAGAGGTGCGGGGCTCTTTCAATGGGGTAACATTGCCCGAAAATTGGCTCGTCACTTCCAACGCATAAGTTCCGGCAACCAACATAGGCGTGATGATGACCAGTTCCGATGGATTGTTGGTTACAATTTCATCTTCTGCCACTTTGATACGCTCGGATGTTGCCTGGTTTACAAAGTGCACACCCACGGCAGGGTTATCGCCCGCCAGCTTGAGTTTATAACCTTTAATTTTCAAGTTGCGGTTGGGGGTCAGCAGGTCGTTGACCGATCCTGTTTTTACGTCGGTGACTTGTGCCACGGCGATACTGCTGTCGCCTACGCCCGTAATGTCCACGGTTACATTAGCCAGTTCCTTGCGCAGTGTTTCGCCCTGGTTGAACTGGAAAATAACGGAATGCCTGGCGGGATCAAAGGTTTCATCCGGACTGTGGAATACGCCTTTAATAAGTGTCCCGGCAGTGAAATAACCCGTGTTTACCGAGTAACCATCGCAAAGCTGGTACGCCATTTCTTTCAGGAACAGGTTCACGTTGTGTTCCATAGCTTCGGGGGTGGTGGCTGCTCCGCCACGGTTTACCGCCGAACTACAAATTTCCGATACGTTCAATGAACGTTCCGTTACTACCCGTGCCGCAAAATCGTTCGGGTCTTCAGTCAGCCAATTCGGAAAAAGAATGGCCTTGATGTGATGCAAGATGTTTGCCATACAAATAAAAATTTAAAGGTTAGAAAATTGATTAAAAAAAATTTAATCAAACTTATTATAGTGGTTATATTTAAGTATATGGTAATTATTATTGATAAGTATGTGTTCACAATTACTTATTAGAAAAGGCGCTGTAAAAATATACATATTTACTTTGACTTTTTCTCATTTTTTTCTCACGAACTTCTAATATTTGTATTAATTCTACCCGCATAATCATATTTTCAAATAAAACCCATGCTCTCCGCGATGCCAATAGCTACATAGCCGCATCTCCTCCAAGTCTGTAAGCTGTTCTAATGTGAGTAGTTCAAGTTTAGTGAAGCGCAATCCGCCAAAGGTCGGACAGGCGTTGGACTGAAAACGAATGCGGATTATGATAACAGGCAGAAAAAAGGCAATATCCGGATAGATATCGCCCGCACCAAAAGAAGAAAAACAACGAGGCGCAAGGGTCGGCCGCTGCTCCGCTTGCCAATGCCTGGCAGGCTGGTAACCGCCCTCCCCTTGCCTTTTGCCCCTGTTCACTACCACTATCCCGTCTGTCCCAAATCAAGAAGAAGCTGCCCGCTGCAAGCCAGCAACCGGGTGAGTGTCCTTTCCGGGAATTTGCACATCACGTGCTTGGACCGGCGCAAAAGTATATTTTCCGAGCATAAAAAATGTCGCATTTTGCGAAATGCGACATTTTTGTTTGTGACAGACCCTACTGACCTAACCACCTACATACACATTGAAAACACATAATACATTACATAAATGACACTTGCATACAAAATAAACACAAAGTATTCTACAATAAGACCTGCTGGTTAATATTTGCAAATTGCCTGGTTCGCAGAAGGAAGCACTTTGTCTCATTTTCGGGAAACGAGACAAAATACATATAATTATTCATTTTATATTCTATTTCCATTAGGCTCAAATTGTTTCCTATAGGCAGTCGGGGTAATTTCAAATGATTTCCTAAAAGCCCTGTAAAACGAACTCCGTGAACCGAAACCGCAACCAACCGCAATTTCATTCATGGTTTTCCTGTCCCGGCTTTCCTTGAGCAAAAGCCGGGCTTCTTCCAAGCGGTACTCGTTTATAAAATCGGCAAAAGAAACACCACCGTGCGCATTCAAGGTTTTGGAAAGTTGATGTTCAGGTATTTTAGTCTGCACAGAGATGGAATGCAACGAACAGTTTTCATCTCGGTAGGGTTTGGATTCAACCATGAAGCGAGCAAGTATTTCCCAACAATTAACTGCCTGTGCCGCATCTATCTGATAAGAAGGTTTTCTATCCTCTATTTTTTCGGTATCCATATGGCTGATTTTCAGTGAAAACAAGACAAAAAGGAATAGCAAGTCGATATTCATTACCGATTGGCCTATAATAATACTGGCACGTTCGTTGTTAACATAAAAACATATAGGCAATGAGATAATTGTAACAACTAAATTCAACAGCAAGAACAATCTAATCCAATTAACATTTGTCCTATAACCATCCCTTTCAACATATGCCGAGAGCTTTTGCAGCCTCAACACTTTCCTATAACTCACAACAAGATAGCTAATTACCTGCAAATACAATGCAGCATTAATGATGCTCATTTGCCAGCTGCCCGAATAAAAATCGCGTATAAGCCAGTTTACCCTGTCGGTGGCCGTCCAGGAACAAAACATCCAATTGAAAATGGCGCAAGGAATCAAAGGCAAAGCATGGACAAGGCTTTTCCATTGCAAAATTCGGACTGGCGTGCCCAACAAGGACATTACAAAAAAATACAGGGCGGGAGGCATGAATACTATAAAAAAGCCATCGACCGGATAATAATGGGATAAAGCCGAAACATCCTTATCCTCAACCAGGTGGAAATGGAGGTAGGTTATCTGGGTGTAAAATGAAATGGTAGTGAAAAGTATGCCCAGAAAAACATTGGGCTTTTTGTTTGGCGATTTCTTGACAAATAAAATAACTGCCAATACCAGGAACAAAAGGCTGGTAGATATATTAAATCTCTGTAACTCCATGGTCAGGGTTAATATTCAGGTTAGAATTGAATTGCAAAGATAACAAATCCATTCAGGTTTCAGAAATAGAATAATTTTGGCGACTTAGGGCACCTACACAACTTCCCGGCTTTCGAGAAAAAACCAGGACAACTCAATTATTAGTAATGGGAATTGCAGAACCCGAAAAGGCAACTAGCACATGACACCTTTCAGATTTTACTCGTTTAGCACCCAGCCACTTGCCTACCCGTTTTCTTAATTATCCAAACCAACAATACAGTAACATGTCGTTGTGAAGAAATCCTTCAAATGAGGGATATTGAGTATGGAAGGCAGTTTCCGAACCTTGAACCCGAATTTAATCTCGTAGTTGGGATTGATAAGGTAATAATCCTGCCGAACAACCGAGAAACGGTTTTTAACCAGTATGTTATGGAAACGGTGGATGCTGATGCGGGTTTCGCGGATTTCGAGCAAGCCATTGACCCTGTCATCCGATTCGCCAAAAAGCTTCAACATGCCCACATACAGGCTTTCGGGCAACAAATGAAGGTAAGGAAGGTTGCTAAGCACCTTGCTGGCACAAACCTGGTGATGTCCCCCGAAAGGCATGCGCCAAGGCGGGAAAGCAAAGAAAATTTTCCCATCGGGTTTCAGGAACTTTTTCAGGTTGCCCAGGAACAATTCCTGGTTGGGGATATGCTCGATGGCATCGCGCATGATAATCAGGTCCAAGGGGTCGACATCCTCCGGCCGGACTTTATAAATGTCGGCGGCAACCAAATGGATGTTTTGCTTGAGTGGGTGATTTTCATAAAACCGCCTGGCATTTTCAATCTTATGGGCTGCAATATCAATTCCATACACCTTACAACCCATATCAACAAAAGGCTTCAGGTTCCCGGCTTCCCCACAGCCCACTTCGGCCACTGTCATACCGGGATTAAGTTGAATGGACTCTCGAATATAGGGGATTACATATTTTTCAGTGACAAGCACCTGTTCTTTAAAATATTTTTCTCTATCGGAATGTCTTTCTTGCATATCCTGTGTTTTTTCAATTATAGATTCCCAAAAACAATTGCCATTTTCCCAAGCGAAGTTATAGGTCGAGCAATCCTTCGGGCAGGTTTACGTAAATGATTTTCTTTTCATGGTCAATCTCCTCGATGTATTCTTCCCCGGCAGGGATTAGCAGTTCGTCATCTGCGGTTGGAATCACAAACAGTACGTTGTCGGTTGTCTGGTCGACTTCCGAAACGACGCCCAATTCCCCTTTCTCCTTGTCAATCAAGGTAAAACCCGCAAAATAATCGAGTTCGATTTCGGCATCGTCTACTTTTTCGAGGTAACTATCGGGCAGGTAGATTGTCAGTCCGACAAACTCACGAGCCTGCTCCTCGGTATCAACCCCCTCGAGTTTCAACAGCCCGGAGGCACTCCCTTTCAGGCGGTATTTTTCAAGGAAAAAAGGCACCAGTATCCCTTGCATTTCGAAAACAAAAAAGGAAACCTCTTCGCGGTCGAACACATCGGAGGTGAACGAAAACGACATTTCGCCATGGATGCCATGGGGTTTCGTCACCTGCCCTATTGGGAAAACAGAAGATTTAAGAATCATGATTTTTGAAGCCCCCATCCCCAGGAAGAGAGATTGGCTGGCATTACATTGAAGATAATTAATTCATTAAGCCCCTCTTCGGGGGAATTTGCGCCATCACTCAACCACGGTTACCCAGCCATGCGTATCCGGCTCATCGCCGTATTGGATAGCCCTGAGCTTGTGATACAACTTATCGCAAACCGGTCCCGGTTTTCCGTCGGGGGAAAACACATACGATTTCTTTTCGTCATAATCGTCGATACGTTCAATTGGGCTAATCACGGCAGCGGTTCCACATGCACCTGCTTCTTCGAAGGTTTCAAGCTCTTCGACCGGGACATGGCGTTGCTCCACGGTCATCCCTAGCTCTTCGGCCAAAACCATCAAGCTATTGTTGGTAATCGATGGCAAAATGGAAGTCGATTTCGGCGTAACGTAGGTATTGCCCTTTATCCCAAAGAAGTTGGCAGCCCCACATTCATCTATATATTTCTTTTCTTTGGCGTCCAGGTAGAAAATATTTGAGTATCCTAGTTCGTGTGCCTTTTGACCGGCAACCAAACTGGCCGCATAGTTTCCGCCCACCTTGTATTTCCCCATCCCAAGAGGTGCAGAGCGGTCGAATTCGCGCATAATGACAAATGGCGTGGTCTGGAAACCGCCTTTGAAATAAGGCCCCACAGGTGTCACAAACACAATGAACATGTATTCGGTGGCAGGACGTACCCCTACCTGCGGCCCACTTCCGAAAAGCACGGGGCGGATATACAAGGATGCCCCCGATTCATAAGGAGGCACAAAGCGTTCGTTCAGCTTAACGGCTTTCAAAACAGCTTCTTCGAACACCTCGACCGGAACTTTTGCCATAAGCGTGCCTGTACTCGAATCCTGCATGCGCAAGGCATTGTCCTTCATCCTGAAAATCCGGATTTTGCCATCTTTGCCCCGAAATGCCTTCAACCCTTCAAAAGCTTCCTGTCCGTAATGCAAGCTGGTGGCCGCCATGTGGATGGTCAGGTATTCACTTTCGCTTACTTCCAGTTCGCCCCACGCACCATTGCTATAGGTACAACGGATGTTGTAATCGGTTTTTATATAACCGAATGCCAGACTGCTCCAATCGAATTCTTCCATAATTTTTCAGTTCTAATATTCTTATTCCTATTTATCCAAGCACCAGTTGGCTTTCGTTTCCCATGTTAAAAAGCAGGTCGATAACACTCAGGTCCGGCAGGAAACCAAAGCGCTGGTCGAAAACCTGGTAATAAGGCTTGGACCTTTGACCATCACTTGCTTTTTTGGGATGAATGATTCCACGCAAATCCAACACATGCCCTTCCTGAATTGTTTCATACTTTTCCGTACATTTTTGTTCTGGATTTAACTCCAACAATTCCAAGACTTTCTGGTGCAATCCAAAATTGAAATCCCAGAGGAAATGCCATTTCTTCTCATAAAACGGGAGAAAATCATCCTTATAATACTCAAAGAAAGGAGTCGAGTTGTAAGCCGACTCTATCGACCGCCAATGGTTCGTTTGCCAGTTACCATGCTCCGAAATACGGACATCGCGTGTAAGCACCTTCACCCCCGAAGGCTTTTCAACCGGTATGGTCAGAGCCATAACCCCGTTTGCAGCAGCAATATGGCAGCGGTTACGGTAAGTCTGCTTTTCGTAATAATCGCAATGTTCGAGCAATACAGTCCCAGCTTTCGCTATGGCCGAATAGTACTCAACCGGGGCTAAATAAGCCGATGACAAACAAATTGATTCCCACCCATCTAAAGCGGACTTTTGCTGCTGCAACATGAAAGAAACTGCGTAAAATTAAAACAACAAACGCGGGCAGCTACCCACTCCAAACTACCAACTAAAAACTACCGTTCAGCATTTTTCAGGAAGCGGTTCCAGCGGATCTTCCCGTTGAACCAGCCCTTGTCCTTGTCCAGCGAAAGCCAAACTGCCACCGGGCGACCCACAATGTGGTCCTCGGGAACGAAGCCCCAGTAGCGCGAATCAGCCGAATTGTGCCGGTTGTCGCCCATCATCCAGTAGTAGTCCATTTTGAAAGTGTAGGTCTTGGCAGGTCTGTCGTTAATGTAAAATTCGTCACCCTTGACTTCCAGCTTATTATGCTCATAAACACGGATAATGCGTTCGTAAATCGGCAGGTTGTACTTGCTCAGTTGCAGCTTCATCCCTTTTTTCGGGATCCAGATCGGACCGTAGTTGTCGCGGTCCCACTTCAATTTGGCTCCCAGGGGGAAAACTTCGCCTCCCATTATGGATGGCTGGATTTTAATTTTGGTCACGCCTTGCACCTGCAACATGCGCGAGTAGCTTTCCTCCGTCAATGGAAGAAAATACACTGGCAATGAAGCATCAAAGCCCAAGAATGAAATAAGTTCGGCATTCTGCGCGTTGTCAATTTGCTGGCGGTCGTCGACACTGACATGTAGCGCATCCAGCAAATCATTCGTCAATTGGGTTCCATTAGTCTGCACGTAGTAATTGAATTGGACTCCCGGGAATTTCTCCTGCTTTTCGCCGTTGATATATACCTGGTTGTTCTTTACCTGGAGCCAGTCACCGGCAATCCCCACGCACCGTTTCACATAGTTTTCGCGGCGGTCCACCGGGCGGTAAACTATGTCGCCGAAAGCATCCTTCCGGCTGCGAACCGCTTCCCGCCCGTACAAGTAGCACAGGGTGTAGTAGTCGGGGTTGCTTACCTTTGTAGGCACCGTATCGCCCGTAGGGAAATTGAACACCACGATATCGTTGCGCTCCACCGAATCGAAGCCTTTCAGCCGCTTGTATTCCCACTGGGGCTTTTCGATGAACGACTTGGTGTTCAACACGGGGAAAGTATGCTGCACCAGCGGAAACGACAGGGGTGTGTTCGGCACACGGGGTCCATAACTGGCCTTGCTCACAAACAGGAAGTCGCCCACCAGCAGGCTCTTCTCGAGCGATGAACTGGGTATCTGGTAGTTCTGGAAAAGGTAGGTATTGATGAAATACACCGCCACCAGGGCAAAGACAATGGCATCCACCCAGCCCATGACCGACAAGAGGGTCTTGTTCTGCGACGTCTTCCACCAGGTCCAGGGTATAAAATGCGTGATGAATGCATCGAACACCACGGGCAAGCCCACCAACCACCAGAAGTTCCCAACCCAGGCGATGAAAAGTATATAAATAATGCACCACACGGCGGCTTTAACCCATTGCTTCAAGGGTTTCTGAAAACGGCTTGCTTGTTGTCCGGAACTCATATCTTTGCTCAATATTAATTTATCAAATGGGAGAAAATCAGAATTTAAACATATCTTCCATATCCAGGAAGCCTTTCTTGCCGGCAGTAAATTCGGCGGCAAGCACAGCTCCCAATGCGAATCCCTCGCGGGTTTTGGCATCGTGGGTAATTTCAATGCTGTCGAAAACCGATTCGTACCGAATGGTATGGATTCCGGGAACCTGCCCTTCACGAATGGACTTAATGGCCAGTTCTTCTGGTTTTGATTCAACCTCCTTCACCCATCCAGATTTCCTGTCGAGGTTTTGGAGTATCCCTTCGGCCAACGTAATGGCAGTCCCGCTCGGGGCATCCAGTTTCTGTGTATGGTGTACTTCCGTCATTTCCACATTGTAATCGGGGAAACGGTTCATGACCGAGGCCAGGTATTTATTTACCGCCGCAAATATATTGACTCCCAGGCTGTAGTTCGATGCCCAGAACAAAGTATGGCCACCTTCTTCCATTTCCTTTTTCACCTGTGGCAGTTCAGCCTGCCAGCCCGTTGTACCCGAAACAATGGGGACACCCGCGGCAAAAGCCCTTCGGCAATTGCTTGCCGCCACACTGGGTATGGTAAATTCAATTGCCACATCGGCACTTCTAAACCTGTCGGATTCAAATTCATCCGGATTATCAATATCCACCACCGAAACTATTTCATGTCCACGCTCAAGGGCAATCCGTTCAATGATTTTCCCCATTTTGCCATAACCTACCAATGCAATCTTCATTTTTCTTTATTCTAAATTAGTTACCAGTAGACGAGTAAACCAGTTTACGAGCTACAAGTATTTAGTTGTTACAAATTATCAATTAAGTAAAAGTATAGATTTAGTTCATACTGATTAATAGTTAAATTTAAATACGCTGTTTTGAACACAAAGGCTCTAAGACACAAAGTCGCAATGAAATACCTTTAATCTCCTGATTGACTTTGTGTCGTGGCGACTTGTCTACTCGTAACTTGTAACTCGTAACTCGTAACTCGTAACTCGTAACCATTCAATATCTTCCCAGCCTCAAAAGCACCAGCGTGCATGCCTCCACCGCCTCAATCCCGTTATCCTCGAGCAGGTTTTCGAATTCAGGATTTTCCGTCCCCGGATTAAAAACCACACGCAAGGGTCTCAACGACAGTATATAATCGTAATACTCAAGTTGCCGTGCAGGCCCAATGTATAAAGTCACGGTATCAATATCTTCGTAGGCTATCCGCTCCGTATCAATTTTCCTGTCAAAAACCACATCCGGTTTCACCCCCAGCAACTCAATATCATGTCCATGAGCCAGAAGGCTTTCGCATGCCTTATAAGCATAACGTTCCGGATTGCTGCTCGCTCCAATTATCAATGTTTTCCTCATATCTCGTTTTCAAAAAAATTATGAATTCAGCCTTCCCTGAAAAAATCAAAGCACTCAAATATTTCGTCCTTCGTGGCATATTGGTTGATTTTGATTTCCCCCACATTGACCAGCAAAGTAAAATTAATTTCTTTCGAATCATTCTTCTTATCGTGGGTCATCAATTCGTAAAGCGCCTCATAATGAGCACAATCAAAATTAAACGTTCCATAATATTCTTTTACCAAGTATTTTAGCCGCAACAAATCCTCTTTCGGGAAACCCAGTTTCATGTGCGACAAGTACAACTCGCACAACAAACCCCAGATGACAGCGTAACCGTGCAAGGCCGGCTGTGCAGTTTTATACGACAAGCTTTCGAACGCATGTCCGAACGTATGCCCGAGGTTCAATGCCTTCCGTATATTGGCTTCGTAAGGGTCTTGTTCCACCACCCGTTCCTTAATGCGTATACTCCTGTTTAATAACACCTTAAGCTTTCCAAAGTCGATATTCTCCAAATCAAACCGGAGCACGGCATCCCATTCGTCCCGCGTATCAATCAGCGCATGCTTCACCATCTCGGCATATCCCGACCGCAGGTTTGCATCGTCCAGCGTCTTGAAAAAATCTACATTGACCAACACCGTTTCGGCCGGGGCAAACACACCGATTTCATTTTTAAGTCCCTGGAAGTTAATCCCGGTTTTCCCACCCGTAGCTGCATCCACAGCACCCAGCAAGGTTGTCGAAACGTTGATGTAACGCATTCCGCGCTTGAATGTGGAAGCCGTGAAACCACCAATATCGGTAACCATGCCCCCGCCAACGTTAATCATCAACGATTTGCGCGTGGCGCCATGTTCACTTAGGTACTTCCAAATCTCGACAGCCGATTCGATATTCTTATTTTCGTCACCGCTTGCAATACAAATAACGTGGCTTCCTTTCAGTTTGGGGGAATTCATCAGGGCAGGAAGGCATTTCTCCCGGGTGTTATCGTCGACAAGCAAATAAATGCTGCCTGCGGGTTGCACGCCAATTGCCTCTTCCAATTCAGGTATAAACTCCTCGCATATCTTTGTAACCGAATGATTCATTGTTTGAAAATTAGCTCACAAAGATACTTTATTCTTTAAAAAAAGCGATAACAAAACGCAGCGAAACTTACTGTTTTTTTTCTTCATTATCAAATCCATGCCCGTTTTATTAAAAATACTCAAAATATTTTGTTATATGAATATATGTTCATATTTTTGCCGGAAATTTCAACCATGGACATTAAGACCGATACACTGCTAATGGAAGAGGCCGCCTACACGCTCAAGGCCATTTCAAACGGGACACGCCTGTGTGTCATTTCCTTGTTAGCCGAACAAGACGAAATGAACGTTTCGCAACTCGGCGAATTGTTGAAATGCGAGCAGTCGTTGCTTTCGCACCACCTGACCGATATGCGCGCGAAAGGAATCCTCAATTGCCGCCGGGAGGGGAAGAACTGTTACTACTCGCTAAGAAACAAGCAAATATCGCAGATTATCGACTGTATTAAAACATGTAACTGCGTTTGATATTTTTTTCAGGACACACATGAACACATGTTTATATATACAATTTATCAACTAAAAAAACAGACAATGAAGGCATTCCTGAAAAAACACATCTTGAAACTGATTGGAATCGCATTGGGAAGCGTGGCCGGATATGCCTACTACCACTTTGTGGGATGTGCAAGCGGCACCTGCCCTATTACTTCGAACCCTGCAATCAGTACGCTGTATGGCGCCATACTGGGTTATTTATTATTGGATTTGTTTAAGAAGAAAGAACATGGAACAAATTAGAAAGTATTTCTCCGGTTGGGGAGCGGCTCGGGTTGTCAGGCTGATTCTAAGCATTCTATTGGCAATCGGATACATTTCGGCCAAAGAAACAATTTATCTTTTCGGCGCATTGGTCCTGGGACTGCAGGCTGTTTTCAACATTTCCTGCCCCGGCGGCAGTTGCCAAACCGCTTCCTCGAACAAAGGGAAGCAAGCGATGAAATTCAAAAAGTATGAACCCGAAAAATAAACAACGAAAATGTATAGTACATTTAACGTTTCCGACAACGAATGCAGGACATGTACCAACGTCACACTGAAAAAACTTGGCACACTGCAAGGAGTTTTCGGGGCTGAAATAGACCAAATAACCGGCAAAGTTGTTGTATCGCACACAGACGAAGTTTCCCGCGAAGCGATTTCCGAAATGCTTTCGGCCTTGGGGTACAACGAGACCAAGGAAGATGACGAAAAGCCGCTGGATTATGATGAACCATCAATATGGGGATGCACACTTTAAACGAAGGTTACAAAACATATTAAAATTCAACAAAATGAGAAAAACTATCGGGGCACTCAGCATGCTCATTATCATGTCATTCACGGCCTGTGCCGGAAACAATTCGGAAAACCAACAAGTAAACAACAATTCTAAAGAAATAAAAAAAATGGGACCAATTCATTTAACCAAAGCTGAATTTCTGGCCAAAGTAGCCAATTTCGAAACCAACCCCACTGAGTGGAAATACCTGGGCGACAAACCTTGTATCATCGACTTTTATGCATCGTGGTGCGGACCTTGCAAGATGATTGCACCGATTCTCGAAGACCTTGCAAAGGAATACGACGGGCAAATCTACATCTACAAGGTCAACACGGAGGAAGAACAGGAACTCGCAGGGGCGTTTGGCATCCGCAGCATCCCGACTTTACTTTTCTGCCCCATGGGCGAAGCTCCCCAGATGGCACAAGGCGCCATGCCCAAAGATGCTTTCAAAAAGGCAATCGACGAAGTATTGCTGAAAAAGAAAAAGGCAGAAGTTGCCAAATAAAAAGAAAAATTCCCAAGCCCGCAAGCTTGGGAATTTTTCTTTTGAACTGTAGCGATCAAACTTACTGTTTCATGATTTCCATTTGATGACGGACTGACTCCTCGTGAATGGCCACCAGTACGGTTTTCATGAATTCGCCATCCATGCCCATTTGGACTGCTTGGCTGATACGGTTCTTCAATATTTCGTCGTACCGCTGGGCTTGCAATATCGGCATGTTGTGTTCCTTTTTATAAATCCCTATCTCGTCGGATATCCTCATCCGGCGCGCCAGCAGCTCGAGCAGGCTGTTGTCCAGTTCGTCGATTTGGCGACGGAGAGCAGCCAGGTTCTCGGTCGATTGAGTCATATCGCGGATCACAATGGTATTGAGGATAAAATCCAACACATCAGGAGTAACCTGCTGGGCGGCATCGCTCCAGGCTTTATCGGGATGAACGTGCGTTTCGACAATAAGCCCATCGAAATTCAAATCCATAGCTTGCTGGCAAAGCGGGGCTATCAGTTCGCGCCTGCCACCGATATGGCTTGGGTCGCAAATAATGGGCAGGCCGGGAAGCTGGCGGTGCAATTCGATGGGAATGTGCCATTGCGGCATATTGCGGTAAATTTTCTTGTCGAACGTACTGAACCCACGGTGAATGGCGCCAATACGACGGATTCCGGCATTGTAAATCCGCTGGATGGCTCCAATCCAAAGGTCGAGGTCGGGATTTACGGGGTTTTTTATCAGCACGGGGATATCAATTCCCTCCAACGCATCGGCAATCTCCTGGACGGCAAACGGATTCACCGAAGTACGGGCGCCAATCCACAGAATGTCGACATTGTGGGCCAAACATTCGCGGACATGTTTTGCCGTGGCCACTTCCACAGCGGTGTACATTCCCAGTTCATTCTGCACGCGCTGCAACCAGGGCAAACCTTCCGCTCCTATCCCTTCGAAACCGCCCGGCTTAGTACGGGGCTTCCAAATTCCGGCACGGAAGATTTTAATACCGCGCGAAGAGAGCCCGCGCGCAGTTTCCATTACTTGTTCTTCTGTTTCTGCACTGCACGGCCCTGCAATGACGAGCGGGCGCTTCGGGTCGATCCCGGGCAATAATATTGATTCAAATTCCATATTCATTTTATTTACGATTTTATATTCATATTTTTTACTGATTAAATCCACCAGCTGCAAAACCACCCTCTAATTTACCTTTATCCTTTCCAAAGCCTCCTGAAGCAGTGCCTCGGTGCAGCAAAGCGAAATCCGCACGTACCGGTTGCCTTTGTCGCCGAAGATGAACCCCGGGGTGATGAAAACATTCTTCCCGTACAAAACCTCGTCGGCCAGTTGACCTGCATTGGTGTAAGTGTCCGGAATCCTGGCCCAAATAAACATGCCAACCTGTTTTTTGTCGTAATTGCAACCCAATGCATCCATTATCTTGTAAGCAATTTCGCGGCGACGGGCGTAGACCTTGTTCATTTCATCGTGCCAGGCTTCGGTGTTCCGCAGCGCTGCAACAGCCGCCACCATCATGGGACGGTACATACCCGAATCGACATTCGACTTCACCTTCAGGATCCATTGGATAAATTGGGCATTGGTAGCCAACATGGCCATACGCCAACCGGCCATGTTATGCGACTTGCTCATCGAATTCATTTCGATGCAAATATCTTTCGCTCCCGGAACAGCCAGGATACTCAATTTCTTATCGTTCAGAATGAAGCTGTATGGATTGTCGTTGCAAATGACAATGCTGTGCTTTTTCCCGAAGGCAACCAGTTTTTCGAACAACAACCCCGAGGCATTGGCACCAGTGGGCATATTCGGATAATTCACCCACATCAACTTTACAGCGCTCAAATCCATTTTTTCCAATGCTTCGAAATCCGGCTCCCAATTGTTTTGTTCATCGAGGTCGTACGAAACGATATTGGCGCCACACAAACTGCTTGCCGACGTATAAGTGGGATAGCCCGGATTGGGGACCAAGACACTGTCGCCCGGATTTACAAAGGCCAATGTAATGTGCAGGATACCCTCCTTCGAACCAATCAGAGGCTGGATTTCGGTTGCCGGATTCAACTCCACCCCATACCATTTGCGATACCAGTCGGCAAAACCTTTACGCAACTCGGGAATTCCCACATAACTTTGGTACCCGTGCACATTCGGTTTGTTTGCTTCATTACACAACGCCTCGATGGTTTCGGGCGAAGGCGGAAGGTCGGGATTCCCAATCCCGAGATTGATCACATTCCTGCCTGCCGCGTTCATTTCGCCCACTTCGCGCAATTTGGCCGAGAAGTAATATTCCGAAACACTGTTTAACCGGGTGGCTGGTTGGATTTCTGAACCCTGAAGCCTGCCTTCTGATATGTTTTTCTCTTTATCCATCTTTGTTTTTATTGCATTAGTTCAATACTGTTTTCTCTTATTCCCTTTAGGGGACTGGGGCTTCTTCTTTTATGGATTTGGTGTTTCAGCCGCCTTGTATTCCCCCAGAATCTGGAAATCCTTTGTCAACGGGCGGATGGCATCGAGCGCCTGCCTGTAACGATCATAATTGTCGAATGTGAGGTTGATATAAAACTGGTATTCCCACTCGTGGCCGATAATCGGGAGCGACTGTATCTTGGTGAGGTTCACGTGATAAAACGAAAGGATGGAAAGGACTTTTGCCAGGCTTCCCTCTTCGTGGGGCAAGGTGAAAACCAATGACGCCTTATCGAGTTGGATTCCGGCAGTCATCCGAAGAGCCATTGCCGGTTCGGCAATAATGAGGAAACGGGTGAAATTCCGTTTATTCGTTTCAATTCCGCTAGCCAGAATCTCAAGGCCGTACTTTTCGGCAGCCAACGAGCTGCAGATGGCGGCCCTTCCTTTGATTTGGTTTCCAGCAATATCTTTCGCCGAAAGAGCCGTATCATCACTTTCTATCGCTTTGATGTGTTTGTGCCCATCGAGGAATTCCTCGCACTGCATGAGTGCGATAGGGTGGGAAAACACCTCGCCGATATCTTCGATTTTCTGACCTGGGAGGGCAGCCAGGTTATGTTCAATGCGCAATTTGTGTTCACCCACAATCAGGCAGCCACTTTCGCGCAGCAAATTATGGTTTTGGAGCAAACTTCCGGCAATTGTATTTTCTATGGCAACAATCCCCAAGAGTGATTCATCGGTTTCCAATGCCTTGAACAAGTCTTTGAACGTGACACAAGGCATGATTTCGATTTCCTCGCCGTTAAAAAACTGGCGCGCAGCTATTTCATGGAATGCACCGCTAACTCCTTGTATGGCTACTCTTTTCATTAAACTGATATTTTTTACAAGTTTATAAAATAAAAAATCCCACTCAACAGGTTGAGCAGGATTTCCATGTATTTCTATTTATGATTTATTCTTTACACAATTGAATTCCTGCTTTCACCGGCTAAAGTAAAAGTAAAAATAAAAGTATGTAAAAAATCGGTTTACCATTGATATAAAATTCCGTTTGGCTTTGACGACACAAAAATAATATTTTTTTTTATAAACACCAACCTCATTAACAAAAAACATTCCGAAACCATGAAACCACAAGAAAAAGGATTGAGTTGGCCGTGTAAAATTTGCCTCGACCCAAACCCAACATTTGAATCGTTCCAGGGCAAAATCGGCACGTTGCAGGCACATCCAGCAGGATTAACACCCGTACCTTTAAAACCAAACACTCGAAAATTCAAATTAATACAATTAAATACGGCATCACTTACAAATCAGACATTTTTTAATGATTTTTATTTCATTCCGAACGCAAAATAGATATTTTATTATTAATTTTGGGGCTTAAAAAATCAATAATCCTCTTTTTGGAAATGAACAAGATTGTCAGCAAAGAATATTTTTCTGCGAATGTGATTAAATTCGAAGTGGAAGCCCCCCTGATAGCCAAAGCGCGAAAAGCAGGCCACTTTGTCATGGTGAAAATAGGAGTCAAAGGCGAGCGGATCCCCCTGACCATTGCCGATGCCGACACGCAAAAGGGCACTATCACACTGGTAGTTCAGCGGATGGGCGTTTCGTCGACCAAGTTGTGCGCCCTGGAAGCCGGGGATTATATCACCGACCTGGTTGGGCCACTTGGAAGAGCCACCCACATCGAAAATTTCGGGACGGTGGTTTGTGCCTGCGGCGGTGTGGGGACAGCACCCATGATGCCGATTGTGGCCGCACTGAAAAAAGCGGGAAACAAGGTTATCACCGTCCTGGCTGCCCGGACAAAAGACTTAATCATACTGGAAGAACAAATGCGAGCCAATTCCGACGAGGTGATTATCATGACCGATGATGGTTCTTATGGCAACAAAGGACTGGTTACCAATGGGGTGGAGTCGGTTATCAACCGCGAAAAAGTGGATTTATGCGTTACCATCGGCCCGGCCATCATGATGAAATTCGTCAGCCAGCTGACAAGAAAATATGAAGTTCCCACACTGGCGTCGCTCAACACAATCATGGTGGATGGCACCGGCATGTGCGGGGCTTGCCGCGTGAGTATCGGAGGAAAAACCAAATTTGTATGCGTGGACGGACCGGAATTCGATGCCCACCTGGTGGATTTCGATGAAATGCTAATGCGACTCAGCGGCTACAAGGATATCGAGCGGGAGGAAATGGAAGCATACAGCTCCTCGCCAAAACAACTTTAATACTTATCCCCGGAACAAAAAAAAATACAAATGAACATATCTGAAGAAAGAGCTGAAGCCTGGCGAGCAGAACTACGCAACACACTTAAAGCCAAAGAGAGAACCGATATACCCAGGGTTCATATGCCCGAATTAGACCCCGAATACCGCAGCCACAGCCGGGTTGAAGAGGTAAACCTTGGCCTAACACCCGAAATGGCCATGCAAGAAGCGCGCCGTTGCCTCGACTGCGCCAACCCAACCTGCATGGAAGGCTGCCCGGTTGGTATTTACATACCGAAATTTATCAAGCACATTGAATGCGGCAATTTCCTGGAAGCTGCCAAAACCTTGAAGGAAACTTCGGCGCTTCCGGCAGTTTGTGGCCGCGTTTGCCCACAGGAAAAGCAATGCGAAGAACGCTGCATCCATCTGAAAATGAAAAAGGAAGCAGTTGCCATTGGATATCTCGAACGCTTTGCTGCTGATTACGAACGCGAGAGCGGCAACATTTCGATCCCGGAAATTGCCCAGCCAAACAACATCAAAATAGCTGTAGTAGGCTCGGGACCTGCCGGGCTGGCATTTGCAGGCGACATGGCCAAACTGGGTTACGAAGTGGTTGTATTCGAAGCTTTGCATGAAATTGGCGGCGTACTGAAATATGGTATCCCCGAATTTCGTCTGCCCAACGAAATCGTGGATGTGGAAATCCAGAACCTCCAGGCTATGGGTGTTCATTTTGTCACGAATTGCGTTGTTGGCAAGACCATTTCCATTCAAGACCTCGAAGACGACGGGTTCAAGGGGATTTTTGTTGCAAGCGGTGCGGGATTGCCCCGTTTCATGAACATCAAAGGCGAAAACCTGGTGGGTGTCATGTCGGCCAACGAGTACTTGACCCGTGTCAACTTGATGGATGCCGCCAGCACCGATTCGGACACGCCGGTTTTCAAAGGTAAAAAAGTGGCTATCATAGGCGGGGGGAATACTGCAATGGATTCGGTACGTACAGCACGCCGGTTAGG
>DATGXD010000275.1:0-2387 GCA_035299105.1 Paludibacter sp.
GAAAACGAAAGCGTGCCTGTCTTCGTGGAAAAAAACAATAATTTCAGGCTTCCCCCCGACCCCGCCACACCCATCATCATGGTGGGCGCCGGGACAGGGATAGCCCCCTACCGGGCCTTTGTCCAGCAGCGCGAACTGGATGACAAACGCGGGAAAAGCTGGCTTGTTTTTGGCAACCGCCATTCCGAAAGCGAATTCCTGTACCAACTCGAATGGCAGCGGCACTTGCGCGAAGGTTCGCTCACCCGCATGGATGTGGCTTTCTCGCGCGACACGGAGGAAAAAACATACGTCCAGCACCGCCTCCAGGAACAGGGAAAACAGCTTTACCACTGGCTCGAAAATGGTGCGCACTTCTATGTGTGCGGCGACATGAAAAAAATGGCCCGCGATGTACATGCCACCCTCGTTGAAGTGGTGGGCAAACAAGGCGGGCTGAACCCGGAAGCCGCCGGAGAATACGTCCTCAAACTCCAGCAGCAAAAGCGCTACCAGACCGATGTGTATTGATGACCAATCCCCCAAAGGGAAAGTAAATTGAAATTTATATTTTATGAAAACAAGCGCCTTACATGATAAATGTGAGGCATTTTTTATTTACCTACATTACACAAACCTTACACAAGGGAAAGTATTTATTTACAAACGGATACAAAGGTATAACATTTGAAGGGAATATCGTGATATGTATTTCTTTAAAAACTGCATACCCATTTTTTATTTCTTTGCTCCGGCAGCATTACACAAATCTTTCTGAATCTCAATAATCATTGAAGTCATATTGACTTTTTTTAGTTTCAATTTTCTTGAATAATATAATCATAAAAGCGATGTAATTGAAGCTTTTCCTACTTGAAACCGTGTAATCAAATCTATTCAATAAGAATCTGAAACTATCCATCCGGGCATTGGTTATTTCAATACCATATCTTTGCTTGTAAAGTAAATCACCTGATAAATAGTCACCATTATTTTCGCCATTACGATAATTGAATCCGGTATTGGGAATAATACCCCATTTGCCACAAATGGATTGAAATTCTTTAGAATCAAACCCTGGATCAGCATTTATAAAAAATGAATTAATATTTAATCAAACATAAATATTGAATTTCAATATCTTACAGCTGACGTAAATCGTACCCTTAAATAGAGCAAATAGTAACCCAATTGTCACATGGTTTTCTCTTTATTGAAATAGGTATGAAGTAATTTCGCAGCGTAAAAACCAAGACGAAATTTTAATGAAACGAATATTTATTTCTCGACTTACATGCACATTATTA
The DNA here is from genome assembly GCA_035299105.1 of Paludibacter sp. Lineage (GTDB taxonomy): Bacteria > Bacteroidota > Bacteroidia > Bacteroidales > Paludibacteraceae > Paludibacter. The sequence continues at coordinate 1,287 of DATGXD010000275.1, forward strand.
GCTACTTGTAGTGCTGTTATCCTTTTTGCTCAAACCAGCATAGAAGGTCGCATTACCGACAAAAAAATGAAGGAACCGCTAACGGGAGCCACCATATTGATTGAAAGCACTAAAAAAGGAACCACAGCCGATATTGATGGAAACTATAAGCTCAAGGATCTTGCGCCGGGCAAATACACCTTGCTTGTGTCCTATGTGTCTTATAACGCACAGCGCATCCCTAATGTCGTTGTTGAAGCAGGCAAAATTACAACATTAAACATTGAAATGGATGATGCGGCCTTGCAACTGAAAAGTGTGGAAGTGGTGGCCCGCCGCAGGACTGATACTGAACTCTCGATGATAAAAAGCGTGAGGGCAGCAGTGCAGGTGGTGAGCGGCATTTCGTCGCAGCAAATTGGCAAAACCCTCGACCGCGATGCTTCGGAAGTGGTGAAACGGGTGCCGGGCGTGACGATTCAGGACAACCGTTTTATTGTGGTGCGCGGACTGAACCAGCGCTACAACAATGTGTGGCTCAACAATGCCGCCACCCCCAGTAGCGAAACGGATGTAAAAGCATTCTCGTTCGATGCCATACCAAGCAGTATGATTGATAACCTGCTGATTTACAAAACCGGATCGCCGGAACTGGTGGGGGAAGCAACTGGAGGATTTATCAAGATATTTACGAAGAATATACCTGATGAAAATTTCCTTACTGCCGAATACGGAATCGGTTACAACGAGCAAACAACTTTCAAAGATACCTACCGCTTGAATAATTCGCCTTTAGATATACTGGGTTTAGGAGCCGGAGCGCGAAGCATTCCGTCCGGTTTTCCGGTAAACTTGGAAACGTCGCCCATTTCCATTGCCGACCGTAATGCTTATGCTTTGAAACTAAGCAATAATTGGATAGCCAAACAACATACGGCATTGCCCAACCAGAAGCTTTCCGTTGCCTTTGGTCGGAAATGGACACTGGAAAATGGTGCTAAACTGGGAACCATCACTTCGTTGAACTACAACCACAGTTCGAGTACCCGCAGCAATATGCAGAATTACATGTACGAGAAATTCGACGAAACTACTGAAACGCCTATTTACCTCTATAAATAC
>DATGXD010000276.1:0-11649 GCA_035299105.1 Paludibacter sp.
TATACTCATACGGCGTTTCGGCCACCACCGGGACTTCCTCGAAGTTCTCGACCGCAGGCGGCGATTGCACCTGCCATTCGAGCGTGGTACCGTTCCAAGGGTTTGCAGGAGCCGGGGCACCTTTCCGCGCACCTTGAACCAAGTTTGCAACCATCAGTATCAATCCCGTAACTAAAATGAATGCTCCGGTTGTAGCCACCACATGGCCGGGCTGGTATTGCGGCAAGTAATCGAAATACCTCCGGGGTAATCCCTGCATGCCAAGAATGAACTGGGGGAAAAACATGACGTTGAAACCTATGAATAAAACACCCCAGGCAATGGTGGCCCGTTTCAGGTCATACATCCTTCCGTACATTTTCGGCAACCAGTAATGCAGCGCCCCGAAAAACGCAAAGCCCATCCCCCCGAAAATAATGTAGTGGAAATGCGCCACGATAAACAGCGTATCGTGGATGTGGATATTGGCAGCCACAGCACCTTGAATCAGCCCGGTCAATCCACCAAGGGTGAACAAAAAGACAAATGCAAGTGCATAGAGGAAAGGTGGTTTCATGTCGATGGAACCTTTGTACATGGTAGCCAGCCAATTGAACACCTTTATGGCGCTGGGTACCGCCACGATAAACGTGAGCAAGGAGAAAAACCACCGGGCTGTTTCGCTCATGCCCGAAGTGAACATGTGATGCCCCCACACAAAGAAACCAACCAGCGCAATGGCCAGGCTCGAAAACGCAATAGCCTTGTAACCAAACACTTTTCGCTGGCAAAACGTGGGAATGATTTCGGTCGCCACCCCCATGGCCGGCAGAATCATGATGTACACGGCCGGATGCGAATAAATCCAGAACAGGTGCTGGAACAACAGCGGGTCGCCGCCCAGGTCGGGGTTGAAGAACCCGATACCGAAAACCCGCTCGGCAATGATCATGACCAGCGTGATGCCGATAATCGGCGTAGCCAGCAACTGTATCCAGGCAGTGGAATATATCGCCCACACGAACAGGGGCATTTTGAAAAATTTCATGCCCGGGGCGCGCAGCTGGTGGATGGTTACCAGGAAATTCAGTCCCGTGAGTATGGACGAAAAGCCAAGAATCGTCACGGCGGTGGTTGCCATAACCACGTTTGTCCCGGTAGTGGTGCTGTAAGGTGCGTAAAAGGTCCATCCTGTATCGGGTGGCCCCGAACCCATAAACAGGGAAGCCACTGCCAGGATGCTGCCTGTCATGAAAAGCCACCACGAGAACCGGTTCAGTTTGGGAAAAGCCACGTCCTTGGCCCCAATGAGCAATGGGAGGAAAAAGTTTCCAAAAACCACCGACAAGCCGGGAATAACCACGATAAAAATCATGATGACACCATGCACGGTAAAAAGCGCGTTATACGTTTGGGCATTGATAATGGTTGGACCGGGTGCAGCCAACTCTATGCGCATAACCAAACCTAAAACCACACTGGAAAAAAAGAATGTGGCAATGACATACAAATACAACAATCCTATCCTTTTATGGTCGGTGGCAAATATCCAGGCACGGATCCCTTTGTATTTCCCCTGGTGTTGGAGGTAACTTTCGCTCATTATTCCTTGGTTTTAACAGGTTTGTTTCTGGAACTTAATAAGAATACCAATGCAAATATGACCATGAAGAACACAACCAGGATGCCGGCTATTTTGGTAACGTCCAAGGCGAAATGGTTGCTTTGAGGGTCGTAGCTGTAGCAAATAGCCAGAACTTTCTGGACAGTCGGCCTGGCCTGCCCCTTGTTGGCTTCTACAATTGCCATTTTGAAGTCCAGGGGGAGGAATGTTATTCCATACAAATACCGTGTAATCATTCCCTGCGGGCTGACCGCAATTATGGCCGAAGGGTGGACAAAATCGAGTCCCACCGCCTTGACTTTGAAGCCGGCTGCGTTGGTTATGCGGAAAATCGTGGCGCTGTCGGTTGTCAGGAACATCCAGTTCTCGCCTTTCCCTTTGGCATACCGGTCGATGAAACGCGTTTTCTTTTCCTTCGCCTTTTCGGGTGTATCGCGGAAATTGAAACTGATGGTAATTACCTGGTAATCTTTCCCCAGCACCATGTCCGATTTCCGGATTACATCGCCCAGGCCTTCGAGCAAGGGCGAGCAAAGCCCAGGGCAATCGAAGTACACGAACGACAGGATAGTGGGTTTTGTTACCAGGTCACCCAACCGGACTGTATCGAACTTCTCGTTGACAAATTTCAGGTCGAGCGGCAATTTCGAACCCAAATGTTCGTAAATCCCCACCTCATCCTGGCTAAAAGAGCCTTGCCCGAAACAAGGTAAGGAAAATAATAGCAACACAACTGTTTTTTTCATATATTGGGTTGTTTTACAGTAACCGATTCAATTGAATCTGCGTACACCGCAATCATGATTGCCCCACCCATCAGGCCGGTGTCTTTCAACAACTCGATGAGTGCGTAGCTTGCCACTTTGGGATCCTGGCTGAATAACCCCGGGATGTGGATAGTTGCGATAAAAAGCAGCAACAGTCCCGCCAGGCCGAAACAAGCAATTTTAATATTCTTATTCACAATAATACTCAGGCTTCCGAGTATCAGCAATCCGCCCGTGACCAAAATTGAATATGCGCCACCAGGGATAAAAGATGACATCATGCCTAAAAAGATGTCGGTCATTAAAAAATGGTTCAAGCCCATGATACCAAACGGTAATGCGAAAAGGATTCGCCCAATAACTGCCAGATTTTTCATACTATCATTTTTTAGTTGGTGATTTTCCGGATTTTATATAAATTGAAAAATATATAGCCGAAGGATCCAAGCACAACCAATACACAAAACGTGTAAACAAGCAACAGCCAAACGGGCGCTTTCGTCACCACGTTCCACATCGACCTCTGGCTGGTAAGTGCAGGCCTGTCGGTGGGAATCCCGAGCCGTAATTTCCGAACCGACTGGATTTCACCATAAGTGCCATCGTTCACCGTCACCACCACTTGCACGTTGCCGTCCTTATCGCCGGGCAAATTGGTTGGAAAATCGAACACCGCCTCCCCCCTTTCGTTGGTTTTGCTTACCGAACCAACCTGATAATTACCGAAATAACGTTTCACCGACAATCCAACTTCGCTGTTTCCCAATGGCACATTCCTGTTGTCTTTACCAACATAAATGACTGCCACCAACTTCCGGGCAAGTGAATCGTATTCCATTTCCACATGCACTAATTTTGCCTTATTCGGGTCAAACCGGGAAACCTGCTGCTTATAAGCCTTGTCGAAACTCCGGATGTAAGAAACCACCAGCCAGCGTTGTTCTTCGGACAACACGCTGGCAAACGAAGGCATGACACCCCTCCCTACGGTTATGATATAAAACAAATCGCCATCGGTATGCTTCTGCGTACCCGGGCTTGCCAGGTCGGGTGGAATCGGTTTCAGCGATTTCAGGTTGTTGTTCTTGCCCGGGATCCCATGGCACGAAGTGCAGTTTTTCATGAAAAAATCCTGGCCCTGTTTGGCCGTGGCAGGCGTAAACCGGATATGGCTTTTGCGGGCGCTTTTTTCCGGCGGAATGTTCCAGGGCTGGTTCTGGGCAAAACCGGACAGGTAAAGCACCGTAATAAAAATTGTCCAGGTTATTTTGCTATAAAAAATAGTCTTATGCATACCAGGTTATAAAAACGGTTTTTAACAAAATACCTCGGGCAAACGCAAAGCTGCCAACCCACCAACGGAACAACCTGCTTCAACCGCCAGGCTTCCTTGCACTCCCCGCCGGCGAATCGGGATGCCCATTCACATATCAACACACCAATCCCCCACTGTTATCCCCGCTCCTGGTCGTTTTCCAATGTTTCCTGAAGCGGTATGACCGGTATCAACTTCGACAATATCGTTATGATTATCAGCACCAAAATGATTGGCCCAAGTGTAATCAGCATTTCGTTCAAGGTAGGCGAGTAATGTTTGAAATTATATGGCACATTTTGTATTGGCAGGTAAGGATGTTCCTGAGTGGGAACCACTATCAGGTACCTTTTGAACCAGGCGCCAACGATAACGGACACCGAAATAACGAGCATGGGAAGCGGCCTCCTCATTTTTTTGAAAAGCAATAATATGATGGGTAAAAGGAGCCCGCCAACCTGCACCAGCCAGAACATGATGGCATCCCCCCCCGCAAACAAATCGTACAAATGCATGGCTTCGAACTTTTTCATTTTGTAGCCCGGAACCATGTATTCGTTCAGGTTGAAATACAGGTAAACCAACGAAAGAAGCACCAGCAGGCGCCCCATCTTTTCGAAATGGTAATCGGTGATATAGTCCTGGAGCTTATAGTTCACACGGTAAAAGTACATGGCAATAACCACCGCTGCACATCCGGCCACAAAGGCACCCACAACAAAATACGGCCCGAAAATGGTGGAGTCCCAGCCTGCACGGGGCGTGCTGGCAAAAAGCCATGATGTGACCGTGTGTATGGCCAGCGCCACCGGAATAATCAGGACGGCGAGCAGCCGGATGGATTTGCGCAGGCGGCTGGCCTGTTCGCCAGAACCAATCCAGTTGAGCGAAAGTATTTTGTAGAGTTTCCGGAGCAAGGGATGCACGTCCCCAAGTTTTTCGTGGCAAATTTTCAGGTCGGGAATAAGTGGCAGGTACAACAATAGCGCACTGATAACCACGTAGATACTGACAACCGTTATGTCCCACACAATGGGCGACTGGACACGGGCATAGATGATAACATACAAAAGCCGCTCGGGACGCCCCATATCGGAAATGATGACCAGCCCGGCAACCATGGCAAAAGCCAGCGCAATGATTTCGGCAATACGCGCCAGCGGGAACGACCATTTTATTCCCAATAACCCCAATACCGAGCTGATTAGCATCCCGACAAGGCTTGTGGCCACAAAAAACACGAAATTGGAGATATACAACCCCCAGGAAACGTAATCGCGGATACCGGCCACACCCAACCCCTTGCGCAACTGCAACGAATAAGCATACAGGCACACCAGCAGCGAAACACCCAGGAAACCCAACCAAATCAGGAAGGTTCTGTTCAACCGGATGTGCCGAAGCAAATCGGAGGTGGCTTTATCAGTTCTTGTTTGATCCAACATAATGCTCGGTTCAGGTTAAAATGTATGTGAATAAAAATCCGTATTATCCCGGATATCCGGGTACCGGCTTGGTTACAAGTTACCCCATTCACGGTCTACACGCTCCTGGGCATCTTTAAGGTCCTTGCCCTGGAACGGGTATTCATTCCCCTTTGGAGGCAAGTAATACACCCTGGGCTTGGTCCCCAGTTCAGGCATCAGGCGGTATCCCCCGTTGTCGGCCAGCAATTTCCTGAACCGCACGGTCTCCTTGGTAGTACCATTTGTAACAGCATCTTCATTTTCATCGCCAAAATAGAAAACACCATTGGGACAAGCAGTTACACAATAAGGCAATTTCCCTTCGCGCAACCGGTCGGCGCTGAAAAGGCATTTGGTGATGGTACCCTTCCGTTGCGGGACATTCAGTTCCATATTGTAGGTGAGATCCTTATCCTCGGAATCGTGCAGGGGTTTCGTCCAGTTCAGTACACGCGCGCTATACGGGCAGGCGGCTATGCAGAAACGGCAACCAATGCAACGTTCGTTATCAATGAGCACAATCCCGTCCTGGCGCTTGAAGGTGGCATCAACCGGGCAAACCGACACGCAGGGCGGGTTGTCGCAATGCTGGCATGGCTTGGGCATGTAATACGGAGGCGTGTAGGTGGATTCCTGCATTTTAAGCGTATTGATGTGCGATTGTTCGGGACGGAGACGGTGGGCAGCCTGGCAAGCCGACATGCACTTTTGTGCGTTCCGGCATTTCGACAAGTCGATAACCATCACCCAGCGTCGGCCGGCCAGCCCCTCGCGCGAACGCTGTTGAAGGTAGGTAAACACTTCCTTTTTCGACCGGGCCACCGTCGTGGTATCTTTCCGGTCTATTTCAAGAAGCTCATTTTCAGCAGTCAGCACCTTTATCCTTTCGCTCCTGGTCTTTCTCTTGTCGTAATTGAATCCCGCAAAAATAGCCGAACCGGCCAAAAAAGTACCGGCACCCAGGTAGCCTATTTCGCGTAAAAAATCCCGCCTGCTCTTTTTGTTCGGGCTGTCCTCTTGTTCACTCATTTTTATGCAGCAATTGTAATGGACATTGTATATTCTTTCAAAAACAAAATTCCGTAAAAATGCACGGCACAACCACCGCAATGTCAGCCAACTGACAATCAGGCTAGAACACCCGTTTAATGGCAATCAGGATCTTTATATAAAAATGAAAAGCATTTTTCAATTAATATTTACCAGCAACATGGATTCCGTTGGGTTTATCCAATATCTAACTCGCGTTATTTAAAAAAATCAAATTATTTCCAATATCAAAATAATAGATTAACGACTGAAATTGTTCACCGTGCATATTAAATTTTAGTTAACTGCATTCCGGCTGGATTCAAGAAACGGATAACGAAAAGCAAAGAACCCCGGTTTGGTTGCATTTCGTTTAATTGTTGTATTTTTGTGGCTTCTATAAAAATAAGAACCATTATGGCCAAACACAAGAAACCGCTCCCCATTCTTCCCCATGTTACCATCACCGATATTGCTGCCGAAGGCAAAGCCATCGCCAAAGTGAACGATGTTGTCGTTTTTGTTCCCTACGTGGTGCCCGGCGATGTAGTCGATTTGCAAGTCACACGGAAGAAAAGCCATTTCATGGAAGCCCGCCCCATACATTTCCATGCCTACTCCGAAAAACGAACCGAACCCGTATGCCAGCATTTTGGTATTTGCGGGGGTTGTAAATGGCAAAATCTGCCCTACAGCGAACAAATCCGCTACAAGCAGAAACAGGTGACCGACAACCTCACACGCATCGGGAAAGTGGAACTGCCCGGGATATCCCCAATCCTGGGTTCGGCGCACACCGAATTCTACCGTAACAAGCTGGAATTCACCTTCTCGAACAAACGGTGGATGACATTCGAGGAAATAGCCGACGGAAAGGTGTACGACAATATGAACGCCGTGGGTTTCCATATCCCGGGACAATTCGACAAGGTACTCGACATTGAAAAATGCTGGCTGCAAACCGAAGACTCGAACGAAATCCGGAACGAAATCCGCCGCTACGCCCTTGAAAACGGACTGAGCTTTTTCGATTTGAAAAAGCAGGAAGGATTTTTACGCACCCTGATGATCCGCACTACCTCAACCGGCGAGCTGATGGTGATTGTGGTTTTCTTCTACAACGACACGGAAGCACAAAACGCCTTGCTCCAACACCTTGCCGACAAGTTCCCCCAAATCACATCCTTGCTGTATGTGGTTAATTCGAAGGCAAACGACACCATTACCGACCAGGAAATCCTTGTTTACAGAGGAAACGAATGCATTATTGAAGAAATGGAAGACCTGAAATTCAAAATCGGGCCCAAATCATTTTACCAAACCAATTCCGAACAAGCTTACGAGCTGTACAAAGTGGCCCGCAATTTTGCCCAACTCACAGGCAACGAGCTTGTTTACGACCTGTACACCGGAACCGGAACGATTGCCAATTTCGTGGCCCACCAATCGAAGCAGGTCATAGGCATCGAATATGTCCCCGAAGCCATCGAAGATGCCGTGCTGAATTCAAAGTTGAACAACATTGGGAACACCTTGTTTTATGCCGGCGACATGAAAGACATACTCAATGCGGCATTTATCGAAAAACACGGCAAACCCGACGTAATTATTACCGACCCGCCGCGCGCAGGCATGCACGAGGACGTGATTGATGCCATACTTTTTGCAGCACCCGAACGGATTGTGTACGTCAGCTGCAACCCTGCCACCCAGGCCCGCGACTTGTCGTTGCTCGATGCACAATATAAAGTCACAGCCGTACAACCGGTCGACATGTTCCCGCATACGCATCACGTGGAAAACGTGGTGCTGCTGGAAAGGAGAAAGGGCTGAGCAGCAATGAACACCAAGCAGTAAACAGCAAGATATAGTGAAGTCCCGAACACGGAATGAGCGGGACAGTAATCAAACAACGGCTTAAGCCCGATCAACCAACTAGTTTCACAAAAAAAAATGACCAGCTTCATAATTTCGATTGCAGCCCTGATTTTAGGTTATATGGTTTATGGGAAAATAGCCGAACGCATATTCGGTGCTTCAAAAGACCGGCCCACACCTGCAATTTCTAATCCCGACGGGGTGGATTATGTCCCCCTGGCCTGGTGGCGGGTTTTCCTGATCCAGTTCCTGAACATTGCCGGCCTGGGTCCGATTTTTGGCGCCATCATGGGTATCATGTTCGGCCAGGCCGCATTCCTGTGGATAGTGCTCGGGACTATCTTCGCCGGGGGAGTCCACGATTATTTTTCGGGGATGATGTCAATCCGAAGAAACGGGGCAAGCCTCCCCGAGCTTGTAGGGCAGGAACTTGGCCTGCCGGTGAAACAATTCATGCGTGTGTTTTCGCTGGTGCTCATGGTTTTGGTAGGCGCCGTATTTGTGTCGGGGCCTGCAAGCCTCCTGGCCAACCTCACCCCCGGCATTGTCAGCGCCACCTGGTGGGCTGTCATCGTTTTCATTTACTACATGCTGGCAACACTGCTGCCCATCGACAAACTCATTGGGCGTATCTACCCGGTTTTCGGGTTTGCCCTGTTGTTTATGGCAACCGGTATCTTTATCGCCCTAATTGTAAATAAAGCTCCAATACCGGAATTTACGACCGGTTTCAAGAACTTGCATCCCCAAAACCTCCCCATTTTCCCCATGATGTTCGTTTCCATTGCCTGCGGAGCCATTTCCGGGTTTCATGCAACACAATCGCCCATGATGGCCCGCTGCATGAAGAACGAAATGCTTGGCCGACGAATATTCTACGGGAGCATGGTGGCCGAAGGTATCCTGGCATTGATCTGGGCTGCTGCAGCTTCAAGCTTCTTCGGGTCGATACAGGGCTTGCAGGACTATGTGGCCGGACTTGCACCCACCGCCAACAAACCGGCCATAATCGTCGACCTGATTTCCAAGTCGTGGCTGGGGCATGCCGGTGGTATCCTGGCTCTGCTGGGCGTGGTTGCAGCCCCGCTCACATCGGGCGACACGGCCTTGCGGTCGGCGAGGCTCATTGCCGCCGATTTCTTAAAGCTGGACCAAAAGCCGGTCAGGAAACGCCTGATGGTTTCGATACCGATTTTCATGCTCACCCTACTGGTGCTGCAAACGAACTTCGATATTTTGTGGCGGTACTTTGCGTGGTGCAACCAGAGTTTGGCTGTTTTCACATTATGGGCTATCACCGTCTACCTGGCAAAACAGCAAAAATTCTATTGGATAACGCTTGTCCCAGCCATATTTATGACCGCCGTAAGTATGAGCTACATACTTGTTGCACCCGAGGGGTTCCATCTCCCGATATCCTCAGCCTACCTGGTTGCCGGTTCGGTAGTCCTGGCCATGCTATTCGTATTCTGGCATAAAACATTAAAAATCAACAGATAGCATAACGCATACAATCTTTATCCAATAGCGGTGGCTGAATTCCGTTTCATAAAAGTTGCCAGTTGGAAATATTTTGTGTTATTTTACATGACATTTAAGAAACAACAATCATCAGTTTAAACAATGCCGGTTACAATACAAGAAGTTACATCAAAAAGTGATTTGAAGAAATTTATCTGGTTTGGAATCAACCTCTACAAAAACTGTGAATTTGCTGCACCACCCTTGTTGATGGACGACCTTCTAAACCTGACGAAAGGTAAGAACCCGGCCCTCGATTTCTGCGAAGCAGCTTATTTCCTGGCATATAAAGACAATAAGATTGTCGGCCGCATTGCCACGATAATCAATCCGGTGGCAAACGAAAAATGGAACGAGAAACATGCGCGCTTTGGCTGGGTCGATTTTATTGACGACTATAAAGTTTCGAAGGCATTGTTCAACACGGCCGTTGCCTGGGCAAAAAGCAAGGGCATGACCGCCATCCACGGGCCACTGGGATTTACCGATTTCGACCACGAAGGCATGTTGATCAACGGATTCGACAAGCCGGGGACATTGGCCACCATCTACAATTACCCATATTACCCGAGGCATGTCGAAAAATTCGGTTTCGTAAAAGACATCGACTGGAAAGAATACCTGATTACCGTGCCCGAAGTGTTCCCCGACAAATATTTCAGAATGGCCGAAATCGTGAAGCAGAAGTACAACCTGACTTCAAAGCGCTTCAAATCGAGGAAAGAAGTGGTGGATAATTACGCCATGAAGATTTTCCGGCTGCTGAACTTATGTTACTCGCACTTGTATGGTTTCACCCCACTTAACGAGAAGCAGATAAACTTCTATATAAAACTGTATTTCAGCATTTTCAGGCTAGATACAATTTCCATTGTGGTCGACGAAAAGGATGATGTCATAGCCTTTGGAATCGCCATGCCAAGTTTTACAAAAGCCTTGCAGAAAGCCAAAGGCAGCCTGTTTCCCCTTGGCTGGTTTTACATGCTTAGGGCTTTATATAAAAACGACACCGTCGATTTGTACCTGATGGCGGTTCACCCCGATTACCAGAACAAAGGGGTTAACTCCATCATGTTCGCCGACATTATGCCAAGCAGCGCCAAGAACGGCTATAAATTCGCCGAATCGAACCCCGAACTGGAAACAAATACGAAAATGTCGTTGCAGTGGGGAAGTTTCGAACACGTAAACCACAAGAAAAGACGGGTTTACATAAAACATTTCAACACATAACAAAACAACAAAGAGCAGCAACTACCACTACTGCCCAATTTTTTCAACCAATCCAACCCGAATAGTGTTTTATTGAATCCTGAATGAAAACTGGTAACACATCGAGAATGACACGTAAATATGATTTTTTGGTCATTGGCAGCGGAATAGCCGGGATTAGCTTTGCGCTTAAAGCCGCACGCTACGGCAAGGTGGCCTTGCTTTGCAAAACCACCCTCAACGAATCGAACACATCCTACGCCCAGGGAGGAATCGCTTCGGTGACTTACGAACCGGATAATTTTGAAAAACACATTCAAGACACTTTGGTCGCGGGGGACGGGCATTGCAACATTGAAACAGTGAAAAAAGTGGTACTGGAAGCCCCTTCACAGATCCAGGAGCTACTTAATTGGGGTGTCGACTTCGACAAGGATGAAAACGGGCTTTTCGACCTGCACCGCGAAGGCGGGCATTCGGAACACCGCATCCTCCACCACAAAGACAACACCGGATTCGAAATCCAGGAAAGCCTCATACGCCAGGTAAAATCGCACCCCGGGATTGAAGTATTCGAACACCATTTCGCCATTGAAATATTAACACAGCACCACCTCGGGCAAATTATCACGCACCACACACCGAACATCGAGTGTTATGGCGCATATGTCTTAAACCAGCAGACTAACAACATACACACGTTCCTTTCCAAAATAACCTTGTTGGCAACGGGTGGAATCGGAAGCGTGTATGCCACCAGCACCAACCCCGAAATTGCCACCGGCGATGGGATTGCCATGGTACACAGGGCGCGGGGGATAATCAAGGACATGGAGTTCGTGCAATTCCACCCGACCG
>DATGXD010000277.1:0-1820 GCA_035299105.1 Paludibacter sp.
GATAAACGCCCGTTCCATGCCTGCTTACCGGATCCGCCTTGGCGTTGTTTTAGAAGCTGTCCAAAAATAAACTTTTATTTGCTTTCTATTTTTTGCCGGGTTGTTACTTTTTTTTTCCGGTAAATAGCGGGCTATTTTAAGGAAAACAAAGTTGCAGCCAGGCGGAAAAGAATGGAAAACAGGTTGCTCTTTTTCTTGTGGTTTGCCACAATGATTAAGATTAACGTTTATTTTCAAACAGCTTCTTAATATCGGCAACTTTATTTTCAAAACAAATCGAAGGCAACAAGAGTTGTTGCTTTTGACAGAGTTTGTGCTTTGATAGCCTTTGTAAATAAAGTAAAAACCCGGCCGCTAACAAATGTGGCAGTTTGTAGCATGGATAGTTTCCAATCCCCTTGGTTCAAGAAAAGTAAAAACAAGCGGGGAAACTTGCCGGGCCATGGGTTTTCCCCGCTCAAATAACCCTGAATACCAAAAGCGCAGCCAGTTTGTCGCGCATCCTCAACAAGAGCGACCCTTTTTCGGAAGCTGCCGGGGGCGGCGGTGTGTCTTTTTTGTAAACCATGTCGAGGAAACTGGCCAGATGCCTGTTGAATTCCCCGGGTTGTTCGAGGTTGCTCAAATGCCCAGCGCTTGCAATAATAAAAAGCTGCGATTTTTCAATCTTCTCCTGGAGGCTGCGGGCCGATTCGGGCGGCGTTATCCTGTCTTTTTCGCCCACCATGATCAATGCCGGAATTTTTATTTCAGGCAGGAAACTGCATGTTTCGTTCCTGGCCGCCAATGCTTTCAAGGTCATTACAAGCGACTCTTCGGTCATGCGGTCAACCATTTCCCTGACAAGCCCCACCGTTTCCGGTTCATTCTCAATCGATTCGGGGGCAAAAAGGTTCCTGACAGTTTCTTCCGCATATTTCCGGCTGCCATTCTGCCGGATATTATCCATGGCCGCAATCCTTTTTTCCTTTGTTTCCGGGCTGTCGGCCACACAAGTAGTGTCGGCCAGGATCAATGATTCGAAACGCCCGGGTTGCTTTTTCATGGCATGGAGGGCTATATACCCTCCCATCGAAAGCCCGCAAACCGACGCTTTTCCAATCCCCAGCTTGTCCATGAGCGCAATCAGGTCGTTGGCAAAGAGTTCGACGGAAAAAGGTTCGGTGCCCTTGTCGGTGTTCCCGTGTCCACGGATATCGTAAGTGACAACGCGGTACTTTTCCTTCAGCAAATCGACCTGCATGTTCCACATGCTCTTGTCCAGCGGGAAACCATGGACAAAAACAATGGCGGGGGCATCATCGGGTCCTTGGTCGGTGTAACTGGTTATGGTATCATCCACCACCAGCATAATGTTTTTTCCAAAGTAACGCATAGGTAGTTACGGGTTACAGTTACAATCCTGCCTGGCGGCAGGTTACGAGCAGGAATGTTGCAGGCATCTGTTTTTCAACCCGCCGCCCCTTCCACCTGGTTGAGCAAATAGTTCTCCAATCCCATTTGCCCGATCTGCGCCAACTGGATTTCGGCCCAGTCGACATGCGCCTCTTCCATTTTCAGGATTTTCGTCAACAGCTCCACCGATCCCTGGTCCTGCACTTCGCGCCCCAGGTCAATGGACGAATTGTATGCATGCACGGCGGCCAACTCATCGCCGGCATCGTTGTTAATCATTTCCGAAACTGTTTTCCCTATTTTCATCGGGTTCAGTTCCGACACGGTGGGTGTGCCTTCCAGGAAAATAATCCGTTCAATCAGCCATTCGGCATGGTACATTTCGTCCATGGCCTGCTTCTTTATGGCTTTGCTGAGCTTGCCGT
>DATGXD010000278.1:0-12313 GCA_035299105.1 Paludibacter sp.
TGGCATCCCCCATATTATTTTCAAGCTGCGAAAAAGCTTTTTGCGAAAAAGCTCCTGCAGCACATACAATCGTTAGAAATAAACATATTCGTTTCATGCGTGCAATGTATTTTAAGTTTTATAAATTTCGTTTACCATACAAACGAATCATTCTTCCCTTTTCGGAGTGCAGCCTTGGCTTTTTCTTCATTCCATAGCGCTTCAAGCCGTTTCAGTATTTCGGGCTTGAAAAAATTATTTTTATATAATTTTTCAGCTTTAAGATCAGGCTTGTCATAATACAATTCGGGAATAACCTTCTTTTCTATGTAATAGAAATATAATTCCCTGCTGATTTTCACACTGTCGGCATCTGTCACCAGCTGTTTTTTTTTCAGTTCGCCCCATGTTTTATCGCATTCAAGTTGTGCCTGGCTCTGGTAACAAAGTTGCAACACTTTGTTCACCTGGTCTTCGGTCAATATCTCTCGAAGATTTTTTCTATGGTAATCAGTCGAGTTATATTCTCCACCATTATTCTTCAGGCTATATTCCCTTCGCAATTTTTGCAGTTCCGCATTTTTCTCCACCAGGCGGCTAACCTGATCATCGGTGAGTTTAAGCAGTGATTTAATATTAAGTGCCACGGTAAATTGCGATTTGGGAGTCATCAGTACGTGTCGCACCAGGATACTGTCAATCAGCGGACGGTAGTACAAGCCAATGTTGTAGACCATTTGCCTTCTTTCCGTGTCGTTGTAAGGCAATGCATAGTTGGCAAGCAGCAATGCTTTCTGATAGCTGTAAATTAGATTGCCAGCCACGTTGATCGCGCGTTCCGAAAGTCCGCTTTTGGCCGGGTACTCGCTCGTTGCTTCCCGCGATTTACGTTCAATCTCCGATTTGAAAAGTGCGGCATAATAAGCGGTATCTGTCAGTACACGGGGCAATACTTCCCGAAGTATATCCGCATATACACAACCCCCGATATCGCATTTTGGCAGGAAAAGCCGGGTAATCCCGGTTTTCTGGTCATCGGTTAGCGGCTTGATGGCATCGAGGGTTTCGAAGGTTTTTTGGAGATGGGAGTTGTTCTTTTCGCCAAAATCAACAATTTCAATCAACGAATCGTAATGGCAAATAAGGGTATCGTTCAAGATTTCCTTCATTTCGGACAAACCGGCATTTCGTTTCAGGGCGCTGGCAACCAAACTATCACGCCGCCCGTAGGTTTTGGCCAGAGTAAGCTGGTCGGCATCTGACATACTAAGCTTCGAGGCCACGCTATATACCCTGGTGACAACAGAAGGATTGAACCGCTGCAGAACTTCCCTGGAAATCTGCTGTGAATTGGCACCTGTAGAAACGAACAAACCGAACGCTCCTACGAATAGAAAGATTTTTTTTCGCATAATAAAAATTTAAATGTTTGATTTATATAGTAAAAAACGATATTGAACACTTGGTTTAGAACCACACTCTTGTTCCCTCATCGGTAATAATGAAAGGGCGTTCCTTGTATTCGGAATAATCGGGGATCAAAATCAGCAAGGCATTGCCGGGCACATGATTGAAATAAAGTCTATGGGTATCCGTATCGGCAGTTTGAGTTTCCAGTTCCTTCCACTTTTTGTCCCAGTACAGCAGGGTATACCGCTTGCCGGGACGGAACTTCAGGTATTTATCCTGCTCTTCGATAACAACATACCTTTTGGCATCAGTATCAGGTTGCAGTACCATCTTATTGTTGTAGCCCAATGCCACGGGATAACCGGCCGGCAAGAGTTGTCCCTGTTTGTAAAATGCGGGCAAATAAACCACACCCAGTGTCATGTTGTCAAATTCAGCCGAGTCGGCCCTTGCCTGTGCCCACCAGGTCGGTTCCCACTTCTGGTAATTCAGCACACAGGCATAAACCATCCTACCGGTGGCCGAAGTATCGAGTTTACAACTTAGGCTTTTTACCGGCCAATATTCAGCCGTAACATCCTTATAGTTATACATCCGAAGGAAGTTATCGGGGATATTCTCCTGCGCTTCAATGTTGGCAAGCACATTGGGTTGCCTGGCATAGGTCGTACGTATTACTTTGGATGGTTCGCGTCCGAATACAGGCATTTGAGTCGACAATTTCAACGCCAGATCAAATTCGGAGTGGGTATTTACATTATCGATATGCCACAATGTATGGCTGCCCGAGGAAGTTGCCCAATAGGGTATATAATCGACAGAAGCTGGATAACCCTGCGACCGCAACATAAAAACGCCATAATCGGCAGCATCTTCACACAATCCTTTCTTGCGGAACTGCAATTGCACAGCCCCCAGGCGGGGGAGCGGTTCTTTCCGTGTGATTCCCTTATAGTATAGATTTTCAAATTCCTTGTTTATCAATCGGTCGAAAAAAGCGCATGCCTCTCCGGAGCTTCTTGCTGCAAGACTATCAGGCAGCCAGGCGAATTGTTTTTCGTACTTGCCTCTCCAGGCCTGCAATGGTTCTACACTAATGCGGTAAGGAAGTATGTATTCACAAAAATCTTCAAAAGATACTCCCCCTGCTTTCTTCTTCCATGCCAGAAATGCCCTTTCGATATTATCAATCAGGAAATTACGGCCGACTGTCTGTATGTCGGGGATTCGCACCGGTACCGGATGTATCCCCCGGGTATGCTCCCGGAGGCTGTTAAAAGCAATCTGGGAGGATGAAAAATCAGGATAGCTCAATTCGTTAAATACCACGGCATGTCCTAAACTATCGGCCCAATAGTATGTTTGCGAATAGTGTATGTCCATATTACCAATCAGGAAGCAAGCTGCTTTGTATTTGAGGGAATCCGGCTGGTAATGCATAAGTACAGCTTCCAGTTCGGAACGGTTGTTCCCGGCTTTCCGCAACACATTTTGAACATTTGCGGGGTAATTAACAGCCAATGCAGCCAGGTTAATGAGCAATAATGGTAGAATGTAAAATGTCTTTTTCATTGAATTTATTTAAGTGTTTGTTTTGGGGCTTATGATTGGTTCGGTTGTGGCAAATTGAAATCATTTCGAATCCCAGCCCTTCCTGCCTTAAAATGACCTAGGCCATTTCCCGAAGTGACCTAAGTGACTTGGACAAGTGACCTAAGCCGTTTTCCCGGTTGGATTCGGAAAAATATCCGGGGCGCGGCTCTTGAGTCGCGCCCCGGATAAACCCTTTAAACCTGCGGCGTTTCGGTAACCGTTACAATAGCTTCGTCGCTTTTCACGAAGGTGACGGTGTCCAACTGCCTCTTCAATTCCTTGCCGGGGCGGAACTGGATTTTGCAACCATCAATCTTGAGGGAGGTCACCTTGTCGGCTGTCTCCTGCCCCTCGCCGGTGATGCTCAGGCTGAACGAACCGAAATCGCCCAAGCGGACAATCTCGCCCTGTCCCAAATGGCGGGGAAGCTCCTCGAGCAGCGATTCGAGAACCGCCAGCACATCGGCGGGACTGACGGTGCTTTGCAACCCCAGCTCCCTGCTCAGGTCGCGCAAACTGATTTCGCCCGTGCTGCTCACACGCGGATAAAACTTCTTGGGCGCAGCCTGGTTTGAAGGGTTGCCCAACTCTACAACTTTAAATTTTACAGCCATAATGTTCTTTTTTTTTAGTTAGAAATTATTTTTAAGTGATTAGTTATGAGTTACGAGTTACAAGTTACGAGTTACAAGTTACGAGTTACAAGTCAACGAGTATCCAGTTAAGTAAGTGATTATAATTAACGATATGTTTTTGGTTACCAACAATGAACAGACTTGTAACTTGTAACTAATTACTTGTAACTACTTATGAGTTACTAGCCTGCTTCATGCGGGGGTTACAACCGGCTGCTCGCAACCTTTGCTTCCCTTTTGTATTTGTCCACCTGGCCGGACTTGAATTTAGGCCTGAGGGCAAGTATCTCGTTGGCCATTATTTTTGCCTTTTGGTTTTGTCCGGTCCGGATGTACATTTCCATTAGCATGGCACGTGGCCGGAAGAGATGGGGTTCTATACCGCAAGCTATTTTATAATACCGCTCCGCATCCACCTGTTTTCCAAGC
This sequence comes from Paludibacter sp., assembly GCA_035299105.1. Classification (GTDB taxonomy): domain Bacteria; phylum Bacteroidota; class Bacteroidia; order Bacteroidales; family Paludibacteraceae; genus Paludibacter. The sequence goes on from DATGXD010000278.1 coordinate 4,047, forward strand.
CTTTCGGAGAGCAGGGCTGTTTCCATAAGCACCGAGGGGTTTGATGTGTAGTCCAACGCCTTGATATTACTTTCCCTTGCCATGCCGATGTTTCCGGAAGCCATATAATACCCGGCTTTTAGCCGGTAAAAAGCTTCCGATGTGGAAATATCCGGTTCTATTTCGTCCAACACCATTCCTGCCGGGGCAATTTGTCCGCTTTCGAGCATTTGGGCCACCTCCTTCAATCTTTTTTGTGCATTGTATTTTTGGATACTAAAGAAGACGATGACCATTCCGGCAAGCACGGAAAGTACTGTTGCCTTCACAGGAATAACAGGGAGCCGCACTAAATTGTCGGTTCCTGCATGTGCAAGCAATACGGCTGCATATACCGTGAAAGAAAAAAGAAGCGCAGGCGACTGTAATGTAAAGTTAAACAGGCTCATTCCCGCAAAGGCAGCCACTCCTGTCAGTGGAGCAAAGGTGGTATCCCTATTCTTCCAGCCACACCACAGGAGTGACAATAGCATTGCGGCAAACAACAACCCGCCGGGTAGCCCGCCCATTACCGTTTGCTCGACATACTCGTTGTAAGCCATTGCCGTATAACCGGCATTCATGCGTTCTTGCTCGGGGCGCGGCTTCCTGTTGAAATAATCGGCTTGATGCAGGTTGTACTCCCGTTGGAAAAGCCCATAACCATATCCCGCCAGTGGCTTTTCAGCAATCATCCCTGCCGACACTTTCCAAATAGTCAGCCGACCATTGGCAGACGCCTCCTTTTGTTGCTGGAGAACGGACACGCATACCGCCAGCACAACCAGCACGGCTATGGATACCGGCTTAATGTATTTGGATCCGGACAAATAATTCCCGGTGCCTTTCCATGCCCATAGGGCTACAACAATGGCTGTCCCTATCAGGGCCGTGCGGCACTGCAACAGCATTAAAGCAATTCCCACAACCATCCAAACCGGGATTGAGACATAACGGTAAGCCTTTTTCAGTAGCCGGGTTACTTCAACCAAGGCTGGAATAGACATGCAGACAATCATCGCTGTAATGTTTGGATTGTCCAACGTACCGGTGACAGCAAAATTTGTTGAGTTCGATGTGGTTAGATGGAAATACTGCAGGAGTGTGGCAAAAGACTCAACTACCCCTAAAAAAACTAACGGCACATACAGGACAACAGGTTCTATCCGCCCCTGCCTCAACAAATAGGTGAAAGAGAAGGACACAATGGACACCACGAGCAGGTAAGTGCAGAAATAGTTCTCGCAACGACCGCAAAAAGCAAAATAAAGAGTGACATATAAACTCCAAGCCAGGTAAACAACACTTTGCTTTGTCGGGATACTTCGGGATGTTTTGTATTGGAATACAACACAGGTAAGCACGACAAGCAACAATGCCAAAGCATGCAAATGTAAAAAATAAGCATCGGAAAGAAATTTGTAAACAAACAAACCGGTATCTTTCAATAAAAAAATGGCTAAGAGAACTGAAATAATTGCGACAACAAATGATGTAAAGCGTTTCATAAATAAAAAAATAGGTTCAAGTTTTATAGGAGCAATAAAATCATGCTCGGCCTAAAAGTCTATCCCAGCCTGACAAGGCATTCGTAGATTCAAATCCTGCAAAAAAAAACACCCGCCCCGCAGTCCGGCATGGGACTGCAAGGGCGGATGCTTGAAAGTGCGAGGAGTTAAAATTACCCCCCCCAGATTATTAACATATAAATAGCACTGTTTTTATCTAAGCTTGTCATGGCATTTAAACGGTTACGAATTTGCCTGCTGTAGGCAGGGTTGGAAAAAAAATCCCGCACCTCCATTTATTCCTTCGGCTGGTAGCCGGGATGCAAGGTACAAAAAAGGGAATCATCCTGTTTAAATTGTAAATAAAAGCCACAAACTCAAGTATTTAGCTTAAAAACGACACCTTTATAACTTTTATTTACTAAATCCGAGTGCAAACATACGAAAAAACATCATAACAATCCAAATAAAAATAAGCTTGATTTATATGTTTTACAACATATTTTTGGCAAAAATACGGTAACCAGGGATTTATTAGGCACGAAAAAAAGATGGAGTGAAACCCGAAGGCCGCACTCCATCCCTAAAAAAACAGATAAAAAAATACCAAAAATTCTACACGTCGATAGACGTTATTTCCACCAGCAGTTCGTCTTTCATTACCGACTGTCCGGCCTGCACGCGGATCTTGCGGATCACACCGTTGCAGTCAGCCGAAATTTCGTTCTGCATTTTCATGGCTTCGAGTGTCAACACAGGTTCGCCCTTGTTTACCAGGTCGCCTTCGGAAAGGAAAATATCCACTATTTTGCCCGGCATGGGGGCTATGATGTTGTTTTCGTTCAACTGCTTTTCGGGCGTATTGATCATTCCACGGCGCACATAAGAGAAAATGGATTCCAAACTAAAACGGTATTCAACACCATTCACCTTGATAACCGCCTTGTTCTGGTCGCGCGAAACAAGTTCACAATGGAAACGTTTCCCATTCCAATCGAACGCGTAATGGAAATCCTCCTGTTCGACGAAATCGATATCTTGCTCCTCGCCGTTGATGACTGGCTTGGAATCCTTGGGGATATAAATCTTGAACCGTTTCCCATTTTCGCGCAAGGCAATGAACAACCTGGAAGCATCGCGCTTATATACATATGAAGTTCCCATCTATATTAATTTCAATTTGTTAGTACATTTAATAATTCAACCGCTTGTTCAACACCCATACATTGAGCGAATCGCTTTTGTAGGTAGGAATATCCGACGAAAGCTGGAGGTACTCCGAAGCATACATGATGGTGGCAGCCAATGCCCCAATCATTTCATCCTCTTCGTTTTCGAGCATTTCGGGCGTGAAAACGGTATCGACCCAGCGCGTGGTGTAGGTGGCATCCACAAAGGAAGGATGATTCAACACCGTACGGCAAAACGGCACGGTGGTTTTCAATCCTATCAGGCTGAATTCATACAATGCCTTCAATGTTTTTTCTATCGCATCGGGGCGGTTGGTGCCGTGCACAATGATTTTTGCAATCATCGAATCGAAATACGGCGTCACGATTGAACCATCTTCCACCCCGCTCTCGATACGGATGGAGCTGCCGTGCGGGAAATGGATTTTATCGATAAAACCCGTTTGGGGGCTAAAGCGGTTTTGCGGGTCTTCGGTGTTCACACGGCATTCTATGGCCCAGCCGTTTATGTTAATATCATCCTGTTTCAACGTCAGCTCTTCGCCAAGCGCCACGCGGATTTGCCAATCGACCAGGTCGACACCGGTAATCATTTCGGTAACAGGATGTTCCACCTGGATGCGGGTGTTCATTTCCATGAAATAATACGAACCATCCTCGTCCATAATGAATTCGATGGTCCCGGCCGAGTAGTAACCGATGGACTTGGCAAAACGGACTGCCAGCTCGCCCATTTCGCGGCGCATTTCGGGGGTAACACTTGCCGACGGGGCTTCTTCAAGTATTTTCTGGTGCTTCCGTTGCAACGAACATTCGCGTTCGCCCAAATGGACCACGTTTCCGTACTTGTCGCCCATTATCTGGAATTCCAGGTGCTTCGGGTTTTGCAGGTATTTTTCAACGAACATATCGCCGTTCCCGAAAGCAGCGCGCGCCTCGTCCGATGCCGATTTAAAGTTGCGCTCGATAGTTTCGGACTTTTCAACAATACGCATACCACGTCCACCGCCCCCGGCCGATGCCTTCAGGATAACCGGGTAACCGATTTTGTCGGCAAATTCCTTGGCCATGGCGGCATCGGTCACCGGGCCGTCGCTTCCCGGCACCAAAGGCAACCCGGCAGCAATCGCCATGCTTTTTGCCACGGTCTTCAGGCCCATGTCGCGGATTAGTTCGGCCGACGGGCCAATGAAATTAATATTGTTGCTTTCGCAAAGGGCCGCGAAATCGGGGTTTTCGGACAAGAAACCGTATCCGGGATGAATCAGGTCGATATGATTTGCCAGGGCCAACTCAACAATGCGCGCCGCATCGAGGAAAATGGGTTTTTCGGTGGCGGCATCCTTGGCAGGGATAATTTCGTCGGCATAGGTCAGGTAAAGCGCATCAGGTTCCCTGTCACTTTGAAAAACTACAGCCTGCATTCCCAGCTTATGTGCGGAACGGATTATCCGAATGGCAATCTCGCTCCGGTTGGCAATTAAAATTCGTTTTTTCATTTTATGTTTTTGTAATTGAATCTATTTAATTACAGAAGTAAGAAAGGAATTATATCTCAAATACATTAAATTAATCTAAACACGAAGTCACGAAGACACTAAATACTTTTGATAATGTTTTGATAACAATGGTTTGTTGTAGAATTGTTTATGCTACAGTTTATCAGTCCGGTAAATAACAAAAACGATTTATCGTTTTTCCCTGCGCCTTATTTTATAACGAAGTATGTGATAAGAACACAAGTATTTTTTTAGGTTTCCATACAAATTACAACCAAACATTCATGATTTATGCCTAATGTGTGCATGAAAGAATAAATACAGGATGAACGGCTGATAAATTTTGTGCCTTAGTGACTTCGTGTTTAATTATTACAAATATACAAACATCTTACAGCGGTATGCTTCCATGCTTCCGTGCCGGCTTGGCGTATTGCTTGTTGGACAGGATTTCGTAAGCGGTTATCAGGATTTGCCGGGTGTCCGAAGGCGTGATCACTTCATCAATCAACCCGAGCTCTTCGGCTTTGTAGGGGTTTGCCATTTCGTTCTTGTACTTTTCCAGCAGCACTTTTTCGAGTTCGGCCTTGTTCTCGGCTTTCGACAGTTCGTGCTTATTGACAATTTTTATTGCCCCACCCGGTCCCATGACGGCAATTTCGGCCGTGGGCCAGGCAAAGTTGAAGTCGCCGCCGGTGTTCTTACTGCTCATCACAATGTATGCGCCACCGTAAGCCTTGCGGGTGATAATGGTGATTTTCGGGACAGTGGCCTCGCAGAACGCATACAGGAGCTTGGCCCCGTTGCGGATAATCCCGTTGTGTTCCTGTTCCACCCCGGGAAGGAAGCCCGGCACATCCTCGAGGATAAGCAGCGGGATGTTGAATGAATCGCAGAAACGCACAAACCGCGCCCCTTTCACACTGGCATTGATATCAAGCGTTCCGGCCATGATTTTCGGCTGGTTGGCCACAATGCCTATTGACTTGCCGTTCAGGCGGGCAAAACCGACAACTATATTCTGGGCGAATTTTTCATGTACTTCGAAAAAAGAATCCTTATCGACAATGATATTGATAATTTCCTTCATGTCGTAGGGACGGTTCGGGTCGTCGGGAATGATTTTGTTCAGGAATTCCTGGCGCGACTCGTAACTGCTGACAAGGTTCGAAACGGGCAAGGTTTCGTAATTGTTGGAAGGAATGTAGGACAAGAGCTTGCGTATCAACATAATGGTATGTTCCTCGTCATCGGACACAAAGTGGGCCACACCGCTTTTCGACGCATGCACCGCACCACCGCCCAGGCTTTCCATGTTCACATCCTCGTTCAAAACTTCCTTCACCACGTCCGGCCCGGTGACAAACATGTAGGATGTTTGGTCGGTCATAAAAATAAAATCGGTAAGGGCAGGCGAATAAACCGCCCCTCCGGCTGCCGGCCCGAGGATGGCGCTGATCTGGGGGATAATCCCCGACGAATGGACATTGTTCCTGAAAATGGTGGCATAGGCCGACAAACTCTTAACACCCTCCTGGATACGCGCCCCGCCGGAATCCATCAAACCCACTATGGGTGCACCCAGTTTAAGAGCCATTTCCTGCACCTTGGCTATTTTCATACCGTGGGCATACCCGAGCGAACCGCCCAACACGGTGAAATCCTGGGCATAGGCAAAAACACTCCGACCCTGAACAAGGCCGCGCCCAACTACCACTCCGTCGCCAAAATTCGACTGCTTGCTACTCATGGGAGTTTGCGAAGGCGAAACAAACGCATCGAACTCAAAAAATGTCCCCTCATCAAAAAGCACGTTAATGCGTTCGCGTGCAGTCAGTTTGCCTTTTAAATGCTGCTTGTGGGCTGCGTTATCTTCCATTTCCTGCAACGCTTTCAGCCGCTGCTCAAAAACCTCGTTTTTATTCATTCTATTGTTCGGATTGTGTTAAACTATATTGTAACAATTCGCTTTTAATATCGTTCAAAAATTAGGGAACCATGAAATTGGCTGCACAAAAGTAAACAAAATGTGCAAATATATAACATTATTCAGGTTACTTTTAACCAACCGCTTATAAATTTAGAACAATTCCAAGATTGGACAAAACCAAATCCACGGGGATTTCCACCATGAAGAAAGCAGCTTACCCGCAAGGCGGAACTTCATAAAAACACATCATGCAAAAACCCACAACAGGAAGATAATCAACAACAAAGAAGGAAGCATGTTGGTAATCCGAAGTTTCTTTATTTCAAGGATATTAATCCCAAGCCCCATCAACAGGATTCCTCCAACACTGCTCATTCCGTGGATAATGTCCGGCGTAAAAAAAGAACCCGCAAACATGGCAACAAGGGTAATCCCACCCTGGAAAACAAGCAGCGGAACCGCCGCGAAAAGCACTCCCACCCCGAAGGCCGAGGCCAGGACAACGGAAGAAAAACCATCCATCAACGATTTGGTGAGCAACACTTCGGATGAACCGCCAGTCCCCTCGTTGATAGCGCCCACAATGGTCATGGCGCCGATGCAATAAAGCAGGAAAGCCGTTACCAGGCCTTCGGAAAAACGCTCGCTCCCCATCCGGAACCTACGCTTCAGGTGGTTGCTTAAGTTTTCGACCGCCGTTTCCAGGTCGAGCCACTCCCCTATCAACGACCCCAATGCCAGGCTGCCCACCACCAGGAGCATGTGGTCCATTTTCACCACCAAGGCCACGCCAATGGCAAAGGTGAAAAGCCCGATGGCCTGGAAATAAATGTGCGCGACACGGGCTGGCATGCCTTTCTTCAGCAAAAGGCCAACGGCGCCTCCCACAAGTACCGCCGCTGCATTGACAAGGGTTCCAATCATTCCACAGGACCTGGTTGTTAATTGCTCAATTTCCGCCTGGTCAGCGAATTGGCCTTCTTGCTGAACAGGAACATGGGGATGGTGGCTCCAATGGCCAGCAAGAATATCACGGTCAGTGTCACCATGCCGTTGGAGAAAAACATTTCCATGTACTTGCTTTTCAGTTCGGGGACATCCATGTCGCGGAGGAACATGATTTGGGCAAAAACCGTGTTGTAGGCAAACTTGCCGGGAATCATGGGGAGAAGCGCCGGAATGTACACCACCGTGGTGGGGCAATAAATCTTTGCACCGAGCCACAAGCTGCCAAAGCCGATGATGAGTGCGGCGACAAACGATGACGCGGCAATGTCCGCCTCCAGGAAATTCATCATGAAATAGCGGCTGGCATGCCCCACGGCTCCCAGCAGGGCAATGTATTTAAAAGCCCGTGCGGGCGGGTCGGATATTGCGCCAAAGCCAATGGCCGCCACAGCGCCAAAAAGGCCATCCAGAAGTATGTCGGTTAATGTCATAAGTTTTATATCAAATGGTTTTTTAGTACAAACAAGGTGATTGAAAGCCCGATGGCAATACAAACAATCAGCAGGAAGGCGTTGACCAACCGGCTGATGCCTGTGAGGGTATGCCCTTCGACCACATCGATGACACCATTGATAAGCGGGACCCCGGGTATGAGGAACAGCACGCTGGTGGCAAGGGCAATGTCGGAGGTGGTATGGAAAAGCAGCGAGGTGGCCGAAATGAAGGATGCCACCAAAGCCGACACGATGAACACGATGTAGTGGTTGACCTTGTTTTTTTGGAGCAAAGTGCGGGTATAAAAACCGGCAATGGTTGCAAGAAAGACAATCCCCATCGAGAGCCAGTCGCCTTTGAACAAACGGCAGAATGAAGCATTCGCCAAACCGACCAATATGATTAGCAGGAAAGCATTCATCCGGGGTGTCTGGATGATACGGTAATACTTCTCCTTGATTTCGTCAAAACCTAGGGGCCGGTCGACAGCTTCCCAACTCAAGCCGCTGAGTTCGGAATTGAACTTAAAGCTGATGGGCAGGGCAGGTATTTCAACCACCTCGCTGAACGTCCGGCCTGTTTTATCGTGCCGGACAGTGAGGATGACACTTTTTTGCAACACACTGATTTTCACATCAAAATCGAGTGCCTTGGCAATACGCTTGGTGTTCCGGATAAC
>DATGXD010000279.1:0-7613 GCA_035299105.1 Paludibacter sp.
CGTGCCACCATCATTACAACCAAAACCAGAATAATCCCACTCATAACCAGCGACAAGGCATTCTTTGTCAACGACAAATCCAACGGCCTCACCTCTTCCCCCGCACTATTGGTTTCAATTATTTTCCCCTTGTACTTCCCCTCGTGTGCAACGGATAAACCGTACGGATTTCCGTGGTGCAGTTCAGTGGATAGGAAGACATGCCATCCGGTCTGTGAACTGTGGATAATTACAGGCAACGGAATAGCGATCTCATGTTCTCCAATGCTTGTAATGTGCCACTCGTACGAATCGGAAATGTGTTCGAGGATAAATTCCCTGACATCCAATTTCTTTGGTTTCCCTGTTGCCCCTTCATTTTCCGCCGCCGAAACATGGAAGCCGGCAACCAAAATCAAAAATACAGCAATTATTTTTTGAATATTATTCATTTACAATTCGCTTTTTAAAGTTTTCTCGGCCAGGTAAAAGAATAAAGTTTCGAGACCGAGATATATAAAATAAAAAACAGCAAAAACCAAGGCAAACTCGCGGAAATTCGTTTTGCCATTCAGCAGGTAATACGCACCGAGCAAGGCGAAACTCAACAAGAATTTCGTAAGCCTGAACATCAGAAACACATTGACTGGTTTGCGTGGATTGGCCTTGTTTGTCTTGGCAAGCACACGAATGTTCGCAAAGCCAAACAGCAAGAAAAACGATGGAATCAAGAAATACCAGTTGAAATTGAAATCAGGAAGAAATTTTTGAAGTAAGAACCAGCCGGTCCATCCTGCAATCAGCAACACACTGACCAATAATATTCTTAAGCGGTTTTGCAATTTCTCCATTTCGCTCTACTAAACAATTTCGAGGCAAACAATCACCTTGTTTTTATTCACTTCGGCAAAACCACCATCAATTTCGATTTCTGTTTCCTTTCCTTCCGAAACATACCTCATCTTACCGGCAGCCAAGCTCGATATAAGAGGGGCATGGTCTTCCCACAAAGTGAAAAAACCGAGCTTGCCAGGCAAGGTAACAGAAGTTACATTGCCCGAGAAAATTTGAGTTTCGGGAGTAATAATTTCCAGTTTCATTTATCAATCTTTTATAAAACCAATTCGATTCGTTTTAGCTGATTCCCTTTCCTTTACCAGCCATTTTTCACCCAACGCAATATAAATGCCATCAAATTCCCTGCGGAAATCTTCACTCAAGCCATTGATAGACACAAAGGTGTCCTTAGCCCGACTGTTCCAGCCAATCCTTCAATCCTTCAATCCTTCAATTGTATCCAAGGGTACGGCCTACACTTACACCTAAGTTATACTTATGTGCGGGCTTGTTTCATTAATTTATGGCCTTTTGCAATAGCATCGTCTATTGTCCCCACATTCAGGAATGCCATTTCGGGCAATTCATCCAGTTCACCATCCAGGATCATTTTGAACCCGCGGATAGTTTCGGCAATCGGCACCATCACGCCCGGCACACCGGTGAACTGTGCCGCCATGGCAAATGGTTGCGACAAGAAACGTTGGATTTTGCGGGCGCGGTTTACCGTTATGCGGTCTTCGTCCGACAATTCTTCCATACCGAGAATCGAGATAATATCTTGCAATTCCTTATTGCGCTGGAGGATTTGAACCACCCGCTGGGCAGTTTCATAATGCTCTTCACCCACAATGGCCGGGTTCAGGATGCGCGAAGTAGATTCAAGCGGGTCCACAGCCGGGAAAATCCCCAACTCGGCAATTTTGCGGCTTAATACGGTTGTAGCATCGAGGTGCGAGAAGGTAGTGGCAGGCGCAGGGTCGGTCAAGTCGTCGGCAGGAACATAAACTGCTTGCACCGAAGTAATTGACCCGTATTTTGTAGAAGTAATACGTTCTTGCATTCGTCCCATTTCGGTGGCAAGGGTAGGTTGATAACCCACAGCCGAAGGCATACGGCCAAGCAAAGCCGAAACTTCGGAACCAGCCTGTGTGAAACGGAAAATATTATCGATAAAGAAGAGGATGTCGCGTCCACCTTCATTTTCACCAACTCCATCGCGGAACGATTCGGCAACGGTCAATCCCGATAATGCTACTGACGAACGTGCTCCGGGCGGTTCATTCATTTGCCCGAAAACAAGTGTAGCTTGCGATTTCTCCACCTCAGTGTAATCCACTTTGGACAAATCCCAGTTGCCTTCTTCCATCCCTTTTTTAAATTCCTCGCCATACCGGATGACGCCCGAGTCAATCATATCCCGGAGCAAATCGTTCCCTTCACGGGTACGTTCGCCCACACCGGCAAAAACCGAAAAACCATTATGTCCTTTGGCAATATTATTGATGAGTTCCATGATCAACACGGTTTTACCTACCCCGGCGCCACCAAACAAACCGATTTTCCCACCTTTCACATAAGGTTCAAGCAAATCAATCACCTTGATACCGGTAGCAAGCACATCTTCACTGGTGGTCAGGTCTTCAAACTTAATAGGATCCCGGTGAATTGGGTAGGCGCCTTCTTTATCAAGTGGCTTCATACCATCAATTGAATCGCCAATCACATTCATCAAACGTCCTTTAATCTGATTACCAACAGGCATTGAAATAGGACACCCTAAAGAAATTGCTTTCAAACCACGGCAAAGTCCGTCTGTTGAATCCATGGCTACAGTTCGCACCGTATTTTCACCAATGTGCTGTTGCACTTCCACAATGAGGTCCTTACCGTTTCCGCGCTCAATACGAAGCGCATCGTAAATTGCCGGCAATTTAAATTCATCATTTTCGTTGAGATCGAAGGAAACATCCACAACCGGGCCAATAATTTGCGAAATATGCCCTATTACTTCTGACATAATTATTTAAAAATTTATTGATTTTATCTTTAATTTGAATCGAGTACAAAATTACAACTTTTTTCATGAATAAAAAAAAGTTTCGATAAGAATATATGCGAAAGCACCCGCAAAATAGCCCAGCAATGCCAGCCAACTGATTTTTTTCACATACCAGAAAAAGTCGATTTTTTCCATACCCATGGCTGCAACACCTGCTGCGGAGCCAATAATAAGGATACTACCCCCTGTTCCCGCACAGTAGGCCAGGAATTCCCACAGATAATCATCTATAGGATATTGAGCCAAATCGTACATGCCCTGCGTGGCGGCAACCAAAGGCACATTGTCGATAACTGCCGAAGACAAGCCGATGGTAATCACTATGGCACTTAGATTCCCAATCGAGTCGGACATCCATTTTGCCATTGCGTTTAGAATATCTGCCGATTCAAGCGCAGCAATCGCAATCAAGATACCCAAGAAGAACAATATACTGGAAATATCAATCTTGTGAAGGGCACTTACGAGTGTCAAGTGTGATTTTTTCTCCGAGTCGCCCTTCCTGTGCATGATTTCTGTCACCAGCCACATTGTCCCCAAGCTGAAAATCATCCCCATAAAAGGTGGAAGACCAGTGAATGTTTTAAATACAGGCACAAAAACCAGGGAGAAGATTCCCAGTATGAAAATAATTTTCTTTTGAAGCTCAGAGTGCTGCTTTTCCTGCGAATCCGTTTTTTTGGCTGCCCGTTCGGCATCCCCATGCAGTTGGAAAGAAACCGCAAGCAAAGGGATCAACAAGCAAATCATGCTCGGGATGAACAATTTCATCATAATGTTGCCGGTGGATATCTGCCCTCCAATCCAAAGCATGGTGGTAGTCACATCTCCAATTGGTGTCCAGGCCCCCCCGGCATTGGCAGCAATTACAACCACACCGACAAACAACATCCTGTCATTATGATTCCTTATCAATTTCCTGAGCAGAGAAACCAACACAATAGTAGTTGTAAGGTTATCCAAAATGGAAGAAAGGAAAAAAGCAAGAAATCCAATTATCCAAATCAAGCTACGTTTCCTTGTCTGCTTAATAATATCGGTGATAATTTCAAAGCCATCGTAGGAATCCACCAATTCGACAATAGCCATGGCTCCCATCAAGAAGAACAATATTCCGGAAACATCCCCCAAATGCTTAAGCAACTGTTCATTCACCAATGCTTTATCCGTGCTGCCAAAGATGTATATCACCCAGCAGACCACACCAGTCAGCAAGGCCGAGGCAGTCTTATTTACTTTTATTTTATGTTCAAAAGCGATGGCAACATAGCCCAGAACGAAGGCAATAGCTAAGAGTGTAGTCATAAAACCAAACTGTAGTTAGTATTAGAAAAAATTCACTTTAATCCAACTTCAACACTTCGAGAAACGCTTTTTGCGGGACTTCCACATTGCCGATTTGCTTCATGCGCTTTTTCCCCTTTTTCTGTTTCTCGAGCAACTTGCGCTTTCGCGAAATATCACCGCCATAACATTTGGCCGTCACATCCTTGCGAACAGCCTTAATGGTTTCGCGGGCAATAATTTTTGCCCCGATGGCGGCCTGGACGGCAATGTCGAACTGCTGGCGCGGAATCAGTTCCTTCAGCTTTTCGCACATACGCCTGCCTAGCGACACTGCATTGTCGAAATGTATCAAACACGAAAGGGCGTCGACCTGTTCGCCATTCAGCAGAATGTCGAGCCGAATCAGTTTCGATGGCCGGAATCCGTTCATGTGGTAATCGAACGAGGCATATCCTTTCGATATGCTTTTCAGCCGGTCGTAGAAGTCGAACACGATTTCGCCAAGCGGCAAGTCGTAAATCAACTCCATGCGGTTGCCCGAAATGTAATTCTGCTTGATCAACTCACCCCGTTTCCCGAGGCAAAGTGTCATGATTTGCCCGATATACTCGGTGCGGGTAATAATGGAGGAGCGGATATAAGGCTCCTCGATGCGGTCGATGGCCATGATATCGGGCAATCCCGATGGGTTGTGGACTTCAATCAACTCATTCTTTTTTGTATACACACGATACGAAACATTTGGCACTGTGGTGATTACGTTCATGTCGAACTCGCGGTCGAGGCGTTCCTGAATTATTTCCATGTGAAGCATGCCGAGGAATCCGCATCGGAAGCCGAAACCCAATGCCACCGAAGATTCAGCCTCGAAAGTCAACGAGGCATCATTCAATTGAAGTTTCTCAATCGACGAGCGCAAATCTTCAAAATCATCGGTGTCAACAGGATAAACCCCGGCGAAAACCATGGGTTTCACTTCCTGGAAACCTTCAATCGACGTTTTGCAAGGGTTTTTCACATGGGTAATTGTATCACCCACTTTCACTTCCTTCGATGTCTTGATACCCGAAATAATGTAGCCCACATTCCCGGCGCTAAGCGTTTTGGTTGGCGCCATATCCAGTTTCAGGATTCCGATTTCTTCGGCCGAGTACTCCTTTTCTGTATTAACGAATTTAACCAGGTCACCTTTATTGATCGTGCCGTTTACGATTTTGAAATAAGCAATGATTCCACGGAACGAATTGAACACCGAATCGAAAATCAGGCATTGGAGTGGTGCTTCGGGGTCGCCCACAGGAGCTGGTATGCGGCTTACTATGGCTTCGAGGATTTCGGGGATTCCCATACCGGTTTTCCCACTGGCCCGGATGATTTCTTCCGGCTTGCATCCAATGAGTTCAATGATCTGGTCTTCCACTTCTTCGGGCATGGCATTGTCCATGTCCATTTTGTTCATCACCGGAATGATTTCCAGGTCATGCTCCAAGGCCATGTACAAGTTGGAAATGGTTTGCGCCTGGATACCTTGCGTGGCATCGACAATGAGCAAGGCACCTTCACAGGCGGCAATGGAGCGTGAAACCTCATAGGAGAAATCGACATGCCCCGGGGTGTCGATCAGGTTGAAAATATAATCTTCGCCATTCAGCTTGTAGTTCATCTGTATGGCGTGGCTTTTAATGGTGATTCCCCGTTCGCGCTCCAGGTCCATGTTGTCGAGCACCTGTGCCTGCAGGTCTTTCCCGGCTACAGTATTGGTGTATTCGAGCAAACGGTCGGCCAAGGTGCTTTTCCCATGGTCGATATGGGCTATAATGCAAAAATTGCGGATATTATTCATTCGTAATTTTTCGGTTTTTTCTGTTCAGGTCTGCAAAAATACAAAAAAAGATGAATTATCCAGTAAGTGTTCAACCTTAACTCAAAAAACGACTTCCAAGTCTCAGTTTTATTTCAAGCGGCGAGGAAATAAGCTTGCCACTCAACCATCGTCCCTTGTCTCTTTCCAACTTAAGCCCCCTATTGTACAGAGCCCTATTTGTCGATGCGTTTTTGCAATACAAAACATCTCAGAACCAGCAATGGCTGCAGCGTGGGTGACACGGCCAATGACCTGAAATTTCACGAGAACAAGCGATGAAATCCCCAACACAGGAGGTGTTTCCACATTAAGCCTACTGAAAGATTTTTTTCATCTATTTCCAGACTCAGATAGGGGCTTAATCACAAGCAATTACATACCAAATTAAATATTCAAGCCGCAACAACCGGCTCGTTTTTTCGTTTTTTTTCATTCGGGTGTTTGCAGAATAAAAAAAAACACCGTATCTTTGCACTCGCAAAACGGAAATGGTACCATAGCTCAGTTGGTAGAGCAAAGGACTGAAAATCCTTGTGTCCCCGGTTCGATTCCTGGTGGTACCACTTACAAAATGAGAACGCAATTGATTATCAATCAGTTGCGTTTTTTTTTGTTTTTTATCATTTGACCTCATTGCATTTCAGGGATCAATGGATCAATCGGAAAAGTTGTGTTATATAGCCTAAAATAATAATTTTGTCTCATGGAAAAAGAGACAGGATTGAAATCGGCCGAACATCAGTTGTTGGAATTAATATTGCCGGAAGGGATTTTGGAATACTTTGAGATAATTTCAGTAAAGAACATTCAAATAGGCTTTGAAGTCTACTTGAAAGAAAAGCCAGATATTCCCACAGAGTTCTCAGCAATGCCGCTACGTTGTCATGGTTTTCATCAAGAACAGACTATCCATGATTTCCCATTACGAGGTAAGGTGTTTGATTTGAAAGTAAAGCGCCGTAGATGGCTTAACACAGAAACGAATCAGGTGATTAGCAGAGATTGGAACTTGATGGCACGAGGAACGCGATTTACACAGGAATTCGCGGCTTTTTTAAAAGGATTACCTGGATACTCATCCCGTAAGCACTAAATCCCTTGCAGGTCATTATCATCTGGATGGTCAACAATTACAAGAACAATACAAAGATTATCTGAGTGATTACCACGGGTGGGATCAAAAGAATCATGCAGATAAATGGCTTCTTTATCCCGGTAACATAGGAGGATTCTTAAGTATAGATGAAACCAGCCTGTCTAACGGGGAGTTATATACTACCATTACCAATAAAGCGGCCAAAGGAGGTAAAGGTTCAATTGTAGCCATGATAGATGGAACAAAAGCAGAAGATATCATTGTAGTTCTCAATAAACTTCCACGGCGCATCAGGTGGAAAGTAAGGGAAGTTACAATGGATATGGCCGCCAACATGGAATACGTGGCCAAAGCCTGCTTCCCCAAAGCCAGCAGGGTTACAGACAGATTTCATGTTCAGCAGCTGGCTTATGATGCCGTACAGGAGCTTCGTATCAAACACCGTTGGGAAGCTCTTGACAGAGAAACTATCGAGATTCACACTGCCA
>DATGXD010000280.1:0-26851 GCA_035299105.1 Paludibacter sp.
GGCCGTATCTTCTATCGTATGGTGTTCGTCCACTTCCAGGTCTCCCTTCACCCTGATTGTCATGTCACAACCCGAATGTTTGCCGATTTGTTCGAGCATGTGGTCGAAAAATTTCAATCCGGTGTCGATGGTTGATTGTCCCGAACCATCGAGGTTGATTTCAATAAATATGTCTGTTTCTTTTGTTTTCCGGCTGACAGTTGCCTTGCGTTCTCCGGCAAAGAGAAATTCGGTGATTTTATCCCAGCTGGTAGTTTGCAGTGCGCAATAGTCGGCAAGCCCTGATTCCTTGAGCATTTCCTGGTTGTTGTTCAGGAAAATGGCCTTGCAACCCAGGTTTTTGGCTAGCTGCACATCGGTCAGCCGGTCGCCGATGACAAACGAGCCTGCCAAATCGTAGCCGCCTGAAAAATATTCGCCCAGCATGCCGGTTCCTGGTTTGCGTGTGGGCAGGTTTTCTTCGGGAAACGATTTGTCGATGAACGTTTTGTCGAATTCAATATCTTCGTTTGCAAGCGTTTGAATGAATTTACTTTGTACCGTGTCGAAATTTTCCTGTAGGTATGCTTCGGTGCCCAGGCCGTCCTGGTTGGTTACCAGCGCCCATTCAAAATCAAGCTTCTTGCGTATGAAATGGAGGTTCCTGATTACGCCGGGCAAAAATTCCAATTGTTGCAGGTTATCAACCTGGTAGGTCACAGGGGGTTCAACGATGATGGTCCCATCGCGGTCGATAAATAATACTTTTTTGCTTGCTGCGCTATGAGGTGTTTCTGCCATACGTCGGGACTAATAAAATCTTTGAGGCTACAAAAATAGTTTTTTTTTGCGTGACTGTAAAGTTAAAATTATCAAAAACAAAAACCCACGAAGAACCTGCATTTCTTCGTGGGCTATGTTTTGAGCATTGCTGCGGGCAAGGGCTATTCGTATTTCAACACTTCCGCCGGATTGCGCACCGATGCCTTGTAGCTTTGCCAACTCACCGTAAGCAGGGTAACGAAGAGCGTTCCCATACCGGCTACCGCAAATATCCACCAACTGATGTCGGTACGATAAGCAAAATCCTGCAACCATTTGTTCATCATCCAATACACAAGTGGACAGGCGATGACAAAGGCGATGACCGTCCAACGCAGGAAGTTGCTGTTGATAAACAGCATCACTTCCGACACCTGTGCGCCATTCACCTTGCGTATGCTTATTTCCTTTTTCTTTTGGTTGATATGGTGCAGCAACAAACCATACAGCCCCAAGCAGGCAATGGATAGCGACAGGATGGTGAGCAAAAAGTAGAACTTGCCAAAGCGTTCTTCGGAAAGATACTGGCGGTTGAACAATTCGTCGGCAAAAAAACAGTTGAAGGGGTCTTCGGGGTAATGCCGTTTGTAAATCTTCTGCAATTTGGCAATGGCATCCTGCATGTTTTTGTTGTTGATCCGAACGGAATAGTATCCGAACTCGTAAGGGTGGTCGTTGTTCCATACCAATGGGTAAATGGGTTTATGCAGCCCCTCGTTGTGGAAATCGGCCAGCACGCCAATAATTTCGACAGGCTGCCGGTTGTTGCCTGTGGGTGTGATTTGCTTGCCTATGGCGTCGCGGGCGTTGGCAAAACCTAATTTCCGGGCAGCACACTCGTTGACCAGTATCTTGTACGAATTGTTAGCCGGGTCGACCGAAAAATTGTGCCCGGCCAGCAACTTCAACGAATAGGAGTCGATAAAACCATCGTCGGCATTGTTGGTGCAGAAAACCGCACCCGGTTGGACACCTGCATCCGGGCGGACAAACTCGTCGGAGTGCCAGCGCGGTTCCTGTCCCGGCACGTTCATGGTGGCGGTGGCTGCCTTGAACTGGGGGTTGGAAAGCACTTCCCTCCGAAATGCCAGGAACTTTGCCCTGCGCACTTCGCCCTGAATATTGGTCGATGCCGGGCCGCTTAAGATCAGCACGCGGTCGACTTTCATTCCCAACTGGCTGTTTTGCATAAAACGTATCTGCTTGAACACAATGATCGACCCGCTGATGAATACAATGGAAATAACCAGTTGGGCTATCACCAGGCCTTTCTTAAACCCGCTTTTGCCTTTCACTTCTTTGCGTCCGGTGAACGCTCCCATCCGGAAAGTGCTTACCGAAGTATAAATGCTTGAAAACACAATTCCGGTAAGGCACGCAAGCGCCAGAAAGAATGCGATTTTCCCGCCCGGAATATAGGCATGACCAAGCGGAAGGCTGAAAAAATGCGCAAATGGTATCAACAAAACCAGATATAATCCATAGGCTATAACCACGGCCAGCACATTGATAATAAGGCTTTCGCAGAACGATTGCAGCCAGACATGAAAGCGCGAAGCCCCAATGAGCCTGCGGATCAGGATTTCGTGGGTGCGCTTAACCGACTGGGCGGTGGAGAGGTTTACAAAGTTTATCCAGGCAACGAGCAGGGTGAGCAGCGCCACAACCAGCAGGTTGCCCAACGACTTGGGGTTGGTGCCGGCTCCGAACTCGGCCTGCAAGCCTCTCAGGTAGTGCAGGTCGGTCAACTGCTGTAACTTGAAACGGGCAGTTTTCCCTTCTTTTTCGAGGAACGACATGTGGCGGGCAACAAATCCGTTGACCTGTGCTTCGACCTGCGTGGCGGAAACGCCCGGTTTCAGGCGTACATAGTTCCACCAGCCTGGCCAATACCAGTCCCCCTGCTCGCCTATCCATTTAAAATGAACAAAGGTGTTAATCGATATGAAATATTCGGTATCGAGGTGGGTGTTTGAAGGCAAATCGGCAAAAACGCCGGTAACCTCCACGGGCATTCCCTCGTTTACCTTAATGATTTTACCCACCGGGCTTTCGTTGCCAAAAAGCGCTTTGGCCTTGCTGGCGGACAAAACTCCCGTAAGCGGCTTTCTGAAATCGGCCTTGCCCTGGAGCATGGTGAGCGGGAACACCTTTTCAAAGCCTTCGTCCACCCAAAGTACATTCTGGTCGCTGTAGCCAATGGTGCCGTTGCGTATCAGGCAGCGTTCGAGGTAAGTAAGTGTATTGGCTTCTACGCCGGGAACTTCCTGCTTCAGCGCGAAGTACATTTGCCGGGGAGTCTGAGCGCCTTCGTAGGTACTGATACCGTTTTTGGTTATCGACATATTGATACGGTACACCCGCTCGCTACCGTCGAAAAAACGGTCGTACGAAGTCTCATAAATGAGGTAATGGAGGATAAACAAGAAAGCCGTTAACCCGATGGTCAAGCCCAGTATGTTGATAAGGCTAACGCTCTTGTTTTTCTTCAGGCTTCGGAAAGCGGTGATAAGGTGCGTTTTGAACATAAATTTTAAATGCTAAGTTTTAGTACATGACAAAAAATCTAAATGTGGTTAATAGCCAATAAATAAACACGTTGAATCATATTTTTAAACCACAAAAGAATCACAAAAGAGTTTTTAAACCACATAAGGCGCATGGCAACCACATAAGTTTTTTTAAGTTGAGAACCTGGCGGTTTTATTTAGCGCACAAAAGCTTGTTCCTTTATCCTTATGTGAAACCTTATGTGCCTTATGTGGTGAAATATTTCTTCAATTGCCTTTGTGGTTTAATATGCTATTGTATGTCGCACAATATCAATCATTTGTCATTTGTTGAACTTTTTGTCATGTACTGAGATGCTAAGTAAATAATCAGAATTAACATATATTATTTTGAACCTGCCAGTCGGCAGACAGGCGCTAAGTCGCCAAGACTCCAAGCCGCTAAGATATTTTCCCTTTGTGTCTTAGCGTCATCGTGTCTTAGCGCCTGTCTGCCACAAGCAGGTTCAGTAAAAACATCATATAAACTAATTTCGTACGCATACTTATTTTGATTGGTCATCATATCGAAAACCAGTAATTGAATTTCGCAAGGATAATGTTGTTTGGGAAAATATTCCCCAGACCACTTATCCCGTGTTCCAGGACCTGGCTGCCGGGCTGGGTGAATGCGGTCCTGTCCTGCGACCAAACCAGGTAGAACTGCGACCCGGGGCGGTATTCCCACCGGAAAACCAAATTGGAACGGAATTGGCTGAAATCGAAGTCCGGGTTCTGGAAACTGTAGTCTACAATCCCATTATTGTTCTCGGACACTTCATAGCTGTTGCCATTCAATGTTGGGTTCAGCACGGTAAAACGGTCGTTGTAGTTTCTGGCTTGCGGGCTGGTCACCCTTTTGAAGTGGGAAAATTTCCCCACCGTGGCAAACGGGCTTCCATAATACTGGATGGACAGCTCGGGGGTGATGTTGTAGTCGACCCTGAAAGTGACACCCAACGTTTGCTGGTCTATTTTCCCCAAGATATACCTCGTGGTGCTGCCGCTGCCCTTTGTGTCGACGTATTGCAGGTCGTTTCTGCATTCCGAGTAGTTAATATTGGCCGAGAGCCTGAGTACGCTGAAAGGCGTGTACCTTATGGCTGGTTGGACCGAATAATACCGGGCGTTGCCATTTCCCGAATTGGTCAACTCCGAGTTTAATTCGAAAGCAAATCTTTTCGAGGGGTCAGTCCTGAAATATAGGCTCTTGGACCAAAGGGAAGGAACCGTCATGGCACTCCCACCCCGTAAAATGCGGGTATCCAACGATGGTGTGGTGTAACTGGCCGAAACACTCATTGCCCATTTGTTCAAAAACTCGAGGTAGGTGTTAAGCCCCGCATTGGACGATAAGTATCTCAGCCCGAAATCCCAATTGTTGGTTTCGGACAGCGACACATTGTAGGTGCGGAATATGGAAACCGGCTTGTTTACAAAATAAAAGGCGTTGTTTTTCTGTTTAATCACATCGGACAGCTGCATGTATCCCATGTCGTTGAGGTCGAGGCCCGTCGAACGCCAGGCCAGTTCGGTGGAATACCGCAAGAGCCCTTTGCTGCCTTTCCCGATTTTTATATTTCCGCCGTAGCCACTCAATTGGTTGATGGTCGTGTCGAGGTGTGCATATTGAATATCCGGCCGCTGGTAATACCGTGCCGAGGATTGTTGGAGGTTCATCATTGCATTGCGGCTACCGGTTATGCTGCTCCCCACGATTTTTGCATCCAGGTAAAACTCCTTGTCGTGCCACTGGTGAAGCAAATCGATTCCCCCGGTGTAGGCGTTCCGGTTCATGAAATCCAACTGCGGTGCATTTATGAAGCGGTTGGTGGAGGTGAGTATGCCGCCAAGCACCGTGTTCCCTTGCTTGAAGTCTTGCTGAACCCGGATAATGGCGAAATTTGTCAGTGGCTCCACACCTATGCTTTTCCTTTTGCCGGCAGAATCCACTTGGGCATATTCGGTGGAAGTAAGGGTTTCCAGCACACCGACCGAGAGTCCTTTGGCCGTCTTTCCACTTACCTTGGCTGCACCAAGAATGGTTGTGTTGCCGGGGAACTTCATGAATTCGTTGTTCCCGAGATTGGGATAAAACGAAGGTGTATGTCCAATCCGCCGGCTATAAAACAGGCTGGAGTTGTCGAAATCGAAGCTGAAAATATTTTTCCCTTCGAGGAAGAACGGGCGTTTTTCTTCGTAGAATGTTTCAAATGCCGTCAGGTTCATTACCGAAGGGTCCGATTCGACCTGTCCAAAATCGGGGTTCACCGTCAGGTCGATGGTGAAATTGCTTGTCAACCCTATTTTGGCATCCAGCCCGATATTCCCAGTCCGGCTCCAACCTTTGTCGGCAAATGGATTGCCCGGCTCCTTCCGAAAAGTATTGAATTTACCAAGCATATAAGGCATTACCTCCAGCCGCCGGGATTTGGGCAGGCGGTTGATGCCGTGGAGTTCCCCAAACAGGTACAGCATCCCCGGGCTCGTAGAGGATTGGGGTTCCCAGTCGCTTTCCTGCTGGTGGCGTTCAATCCACCGCCAGGCATGGATTCCCCATACCTGGGCCGAATCGTTGCTGTAGCGGAGTTGGCTCAGCGGGATTTCATACTCTGCCGTCCATGCCGAATCTTCCCTTGCTGTTTTCACCGACCATACCGCATTCCAGTTCAAATCGGCATTCACGGGGTTGGTGATTATCAAATCCACCTTTTGCCCGGCTGCGGACACATCAAACTCGAACCCTGTCCGGTGGTCGTGGTAACTATCGAAGCAAATGCCGACCATATCGCCCGAGAACTCATCCCGCCGGCTTGCTTTCTTGATGATTTTATTCGGAATGCTGTCGAACGCACGAATAGCCACATAGATATTCTTGTCATCGTAAAGAATCTTCATTTGCGTGGGCTGCGATGGCTTGGCTCCTTCATTGGGAATCCACTGGGTGTAGTTTCCCGACCATTCCCCGGTCTTCCAGCAGTCGTCGTTCAACTTGCCATCAATGACAGGCTTTCCGGTCGATAGGCGGGAAGTGGTGTAAACCCGCAAAGGTTTTTTCGTTACAAGCTTTGTGCTGTCGTTCAGGTTGCTTGTGGTTGAAAATGCTTCCTGCGAATTAAGGAACGCCAGAAACAGCAAAGTGCAAAATATTTTATGTGTGTGTTTCATTTAAGTTACGAGTTGTTATTTTTATTCGTACCGCAAGGCCTCCACCGGATTACGGGTGGCTACCCTCCAGCTTTGCCAAGCCACAGTGAACACGGCAATGGCCAACGTGGCGATTACAGCCAACAGGAAAATCCATATGTCCAGTTCTATGCGGTTGGCATAGTTTTCGAGCCAGCGGTTCATGACATGCCAGGTTAGGGGTACGGCAACCACGCTTGCCGCAATGCCCGAAACCAGGATGGGCATGATAAACCTAACGGCAATGGAAGTTTCCTTTTCGCCGAGGCATTTCCGCACGCCTATTTCCTTGGTTTTTTGCTCGGCCATGAACATGACAACCCCAAGCAGCCCGAGGCACAAAACAACAATGGATAAAATCGAAAACAGGCTCACCAGTTTTTTCAGGTTGGTTTCGGTCTGGTACATCTTGGCAAAGCTGTCGCTCACAAAACCATAATTGAACGGAAAATCGGGTTCAATTTCCTCACAGGTCTTGCGTATCGCGCCGATGGTTTTATCCATGTGGTGCGAGTCTACTTTCACAACCAGGTAATTCATCCACCAGGTGGCGACTTGCTGTATGGCCATTGGCCTGCAACTTTCCGACAGAGAATTGTATTGGATATTGTCAATGACCCCCACAATAGGGAAGCTTTGCCCGTAAGTAGTCAGGTTTTTCCCAACAAAACTTTTCCAGCCTATGGCGTCGGCAAAAGCTTTGTTGATAACAATGCCATGTATGTCGTTGCTGAAAAAGCTGCCTTCGATAAGTTTCGGCTGTAGCGTTTTCACCATGTCCTCATCCGTGCCCCAGTCGGTGACAAGCAGCTTGAAATTCGGGTCTTTCCCCTGCCAATCCCATCCTTCGCCATTGTTGCCTACCTCCGTGGGCAGGTTGGAGGTGGCCGTGGAAGCTATCACGCCGGGCAACCGGCCTATTTCATTTTTCAGTGTCTTGGCTTTTTCTTTCAGTTTTCCATCGAGGCTGATATACAGCAATTGCTCCTTGTTATAGCCTATGTCCATATTCTGCATGAAAAGGGTTTGTTTTGAAATAATGAAAGTGGAGGCAATCAATACAATAGAGACCGTGAAAATAGTGAAAAGCAACGAGTTGCGGAATAATTTCCTGCCTTTCACGGATTGGAAGTTTGAACTTAAGGTTTCTGTTATCCGGAACGACGAAAGGAACAGCGCCGGGTAGCTCCCTGCCAGCAGGACGGTGAAGGCATAGCACAAAACAATGGCCACCCCCATTCTCACCGAAAACAGGCTCGAAGGTTCAATTTGCTTCCCAATGGTTTGCCCGAAAAACGGTAGCCCCCAATATGCAACAACCAAAGCCACGGTGTAAGCCAACAGGCAAACGATGGCCACATCGGCGTAAACAAGTTTCACGATATTGGCACGCGAGGCTCCAATCGTTTTCCGCAACCCGGTTTCCCTGGCTTGTTTGGTCGACCGGGCTGTAATCAGGTTGATGAAGTTGAGGGTGGCTGCCAACAAAACCAGCAGGGCAACCAGGCCGAAAATCTTCACGTTGCGGATATGCTTTTGCTCGTAGAGGTAACCGTTTTTAAAAAGGTATGCCCTCAGGTAGTTGGTCGATTCGGGAATATCCTTTTGAATTCGGCGCGTAATCTTCTTAGCCACTTGCTCAAATGACGAAGGAGATTTTAATAACCCGAACGTCATAAAGGCATTGTTGTACCAGGTATTAAGTGCATCGTCGCGACCCCAGAGTGACTTTATATTCTGAACAGGAATAACGGCGTCGAACTGCAGGGTAGAGTTGCATGGAAAATCTTCGATTACCCCGGTCACAGTCATATCCATCTGGTTGTTGTATCGAACAATTTTCCCCACCGGATCGACATTCCCAAAGTAGCGGAGTGCGGCACTTCTTGTGAATACTATCTGGCTGGCGACATTCGGATTGCCCTGGTTCCCATAAATGAATGGCAAGGTGAATATGTCGAACAGCGAGGGGTCGGAATAGGCCACATCTATCATGCTCTTCTTGTCTTTTGCCACGACCAACGATTTTACGTACGCCTGAAGATAGCGGCAGCTGTTTTCCACCTCGGGGTACTCGGCCTTCATGGCCGGGGCAACCATTGGCGGGCAGCCGGCAAAATCGACCTTCTTTGCACCGCCTTCGAGGTATGCGTGGACTACAAAAATCCGGTCGGTGTTTTTATGGAAGCGGTCGAAGCTTATTTCGTCGTTTATCCAAAAAACGATATACAATACACACACCAACCCGGTTGCCAGCCCGAGCAACCCAAGCAATGTTGCCGACTTGTTCCGCTTGAATTTTCTGAGTGTCAATACAATGTTTCTCATGTCTTTAGCTGTTTTTTTTATTATTTCTCTTTGAGAAAGCAGTCTACCAGACGGCACACTTCTTTTGTATTTTCAACAAATGGGAAATGATTGCTTTTTGCAATGATTTCCAACTTTGCATGAAGGATATTTGCCCATTCTTTTGCCGTCCAAACCGGAATAGGATCTTCGGAACCGTGTATCACCAGCGACTTGATACCGGGATTCTGATAAGTGCTTTTATTTAACAAAATACTGGCAACTTCAGGCATCAGCTTGTTTTGTATCTCAAAGATTTTTTCATTGTTCACAGAACTGTCCCGGGAATTGATAAGAAAACCGGCAAGATTGTCTTTGTTATAAAACCTGTTAGCGGTTATCCTGAGCATTTGGTCGTCCATGTCATTAGAAGCTTTACCCATTCCGGGCAACGATTTGATAGTTTTCAAATCAATTTGTTCCAGTTGTTTTTGCCAATTGCCGTTATAGTCATCAAAACCTTTATTGCTTAATGGTCCTCCGTCACAAATTATTAGTGCATCGGAATGTTCAGGGTATTTCAAGGCATACAAATAGGCCAGGTAGGCGCCAAACGAATGACCAAACAGGACTATTTTATCATGCCTTAATTCTTTCCTGATGCTTTCGATATCATCAACAAAAAGATCAAGACCAATGCTGTCTTTGCCTGTGTTTTTTGACCGTCCATTTCCTCTTTGATCGTATAGAATAAGCCGGCAGTCATATTGTAGCAGGTTTTTTATGTAAGGTAAAAAATAGCTGTGTGAAAGCCCCGGCCCTCCATGAATAAATAAAACCGGTTTGCCATCACCAATAGTATTACAATATAGGGTTGCACCGTTCGAAACAACGGCCATTTCTTTTGAAAGCAATATCCCCTCATGTTTTCTATTCGCCTTAAAAAGATCCTGTATCTTATATTTTTG
Source organism: Paludibacter sp. (assembly GCA_035299105.1). Classification (GTDB taxonomy): domain Bacteria; phylum Bacteroidota; class Bacteroidia; order Bacteroidales; family Paludibacteraceae; genus Paludibacter. The sequence goes on from DATGXD010000280.1 coordinate 9,791, forward strand.
GAACCCATTTTTTAATTGTTCCAAATAGTTGATTTCCACACATTCCTTGTAATTATGATCGGCATACAGAAAAATCTTTCCTTCGCTTAACGAAATGATATTGGAATATCTCGTCGGATATTTACCTTCCTGATGAGCGGCATTCAACGCTTCTGCAGAACAATTTACGTCCTTTGCCCTCTGGTTGACAGAAAAATATGAACCGACTGCATCTTTTCCATAGCCCAAAACCTGCGGGTTGCCCGGATTACGCTGGATATCAATCTTCCCGTCTTTCCATCCAATAATTACTGAATTTCCAAACTTATCGGCGAGCATTGTCCGGGCGTAAGCAAAAGATGGTTCGTTATATTCCTCGTAATATTTTATAGCTTCATCCACGGTAGTGCATTCGGCAATAATTTTTTCGCTCAGGTTGCCCCTAATCGTTTTCTTCGTTTCATCCTTTTTCCAACTGTTTTTTACGCCTCCGGCAACCCAGTCCCAGCATAATCCTTTTTCATTGACCCCGCCTTGAGCCCAGTTGTTTGAAAATCCGAAATAAACCCATGCATATTTCCCCTTTTTAGCAGGATTAAACCGGATTTGTGTGTCAGTTCTCGAAAAATCTTCGTTGTTGCAGAAATATGTCTTTCCATCTTGCGTGAAGCAAAATATAGTACATGAAATGGCATCTGTACAGAGGAAAAGAATAAAAATCAAGGATATTACAATTGTTTTCATGGGATTCTTTTATTATTAAGCTGCCAGGCAGTTTAAAAGGTCTTCGGAGCTTCTACTAATTCTATATGTTTTGCGCTCTCGTCATTTTTGTTTGTTGTTTACAAATTATTGTAGTCTTTATATACTGCTCAAATTCTAAATTGTAAACCGATTTAAAAGCATTTTCAAACGTTTTATCTTCCAATGTTAGATATACAAGTTCTTCAAACTTTGGTTTCCCATATTTTTCCACCAGTTTCTCAATAATATAGGCAAATTCAGAATAGGCAAAGAGGTTGACATCGTTGTACGGGTATTTTTGCAATGATATTCCCCTGGCAGGGTTCGACAATGTACCCCAATCGGATGGCTGGATAAAACATCCTTGGGATATTCGCTTTATAACAGTGCCATAAGTAGGATGACCATGAATGCCAACCGTTCCTGAGGAATAAGTAGCAATTCCTTCCAAAAACCATCTCGGGTAATTTTTCATTTTTGATACGGAAATATTTTGGAAAATGACCGAATGCGAAAGTTCATGCTTAAGAAATGCACGGAGGGTATTTCTCTCTTTCTTAAATAAATCTTCTCTATAAAATGTGTAAATCCGGTCTGTAAATGGATATGCAAGGAACGGACCATTAATAACATTGTATTTATTGTGCTCGTTTCGGTCACTGCTGATTACCAATTCTACTTTCCCTTTGAACTTGAGCTTATGGAATTCCTCTACTTGGTTAATCAAGCTGTCGATATCAGATAAGCATGTTACATCTACATCGCTTTTGTGGTAATATATTATAGCTCTGTTTGTTATCAATCTATCAAATCCAATTACCCAAGGGTTAAATGGATGTAGCTTCCAAAATAGAAATGAATAGAGGATAAGCAAAACCAAAACAAATCCTAAGGCCTTTATGATATACCTGTATTTCAAACTCATTTTCCCTATTTTTTATTATAGATTCTATCATATTCCCCAATAGCCATTCTTAACGTTTGTTCCAGACCATACTTCCCCTCTGTTCCCTCATAATATTTGAAGAAAAAAGGAAAATCAAACCGATTTCCGTTGAACATAGCGCCTTTCCACTCCACCCTGTTTTTATCAAGACCGCCTTTCTTATATTCGATGTAGCTTTCAACTGCCTGATAAACAACATTTTTCTCCTTGTAGAAAGCTGTTTGATAAGCCTGGTCGCTTTGCAGTTCATGCAACAATGGCATCATGCAAAAGATCCCTATTTCGTGAATGATCAAATCAATGCATTGGTCAATATTATTCTCGGCGACACCGAAATTGTCGCGGGAGGAGGAAAAGTCATTGGCCGAAGGCAGCCCTGTATCTATCCCATTCGGATAAGTAAGCACCGCATAGAAATCTTGTTCGGGGTATTTGGTGTTAAGAGCCGATTCCCAACGGGAAATCATAGCATCATTCTGAAATGCTACGTCAATTTTAGCCTTTAGCTTATATAAACGGCTTTTCTCTTCCGGCCAAACTCTGGTCTTATATTGGCTGAAGTTTTTCACTATAATACCTTTGATCCTGCAAAACACCTCTATATCCTCACTGGAAGTCTTAATACTGCCGATTTGATTGATGTATTGCGGGCAATATTTCTCCATGAAAGGCAGCCATTCGGATGTTTTTGCTGCCTTCTCCAAGGCATCGAGGTAAGCAAAATAGCCATTTTCAGGCATTTCATTCACAAATGGAGTGAAAAAAAGAAACGAAGCAAACATGCCCGATGTAGAATTTCCCCATGTGATCAGGCTTCTTTGCTGGTACAAATAGTCGAGATCGTTTTTTGCAACCGTTGACCTGTACTTATCAGCATAGTCCGATTTTTCTATATTCCATAAGTTAGCCACGGCAAACAGATGCCACAGGTAATTCGGCATAATTTCCACCGAACATTTGACCTTTTTAGACACGCTTTTTTCAGAAGCATTCTTCTCTGAATGCTTAAGATTTGCAACTGACGAAATCTTATCTCCCTGCGCCTGTATATTTACTTTACACAGGATTGAGGCCAGGGCCAACAAAAGAATTTTTTTTCTCATAAAACTGGTTATGTCCTATTTCACATCTTTATAATTTGCCACAGAAAACATATTCGTTTCATTCAAATACCTCTCAAGATAGTATTTGTGTGTAGCACCCACAAGAACAAATGTTTTCCTAGCTTTAGATTCCTGAATTGCCCTGGCTAATAATTCAAATATTTTCCAGTTTCGTTTTTCCAATTGCAATTCGTGCCATATTCTATAATCCGGATCATAAGCAAAAGATAAATACATGTCGTAATAATAATTAAAAATCGATTTTTCAAATTCCTTGGAGTTTAGCTTTTCAATGTATGTGGACTGTTTGCTCAAGCGGTCGGTTTCAAGCAAATTGACAAAAAGTTTTTGCAAAGGCTCTGATTTCCTTTGCATGGGATCGTAACCATATTGTTTATAAAAGCGGTCGCTAAAAGCGTTGATGTGCTGGCTGTATTCACTTTCGTCATGACGATAATCAATAGCATGAATTTTGGGGAGAGACAATGAAGCTGCAATAGGAAATGCAATATCAACAATCTCTCTTTTTTGATTCCTGGGGTCTCCGTACAGGCTTTTCCTGTAGGTGTTGATATCGTTCGGCAATAGGATTTTAAGCTTTGTGCTGTCTTTTACCTCATCCCCAATCAGGTACCATTGATAGCATGCATTGATATAATCCCTTGTAACATACAAGTAATTTGCAAGTTTTGACCTGCTATTTATATCATGCGGATTTTTTGCAAGTTGCAGGTAAATATTGTCAATGATATGTTGAATGTCAGTAGTGTCAATTTTTTCTGTTTCAATCAAATGCTTGATATTTGAAGAGTAATTCTCATTGTATAAATCAAGTTCTTCTGATTTATCAATCCATTCCACACAAACAATATCTGGCTTATACCTGATTGCTTTTTTTATTTCACTATTAATATCCTGCGGATATTTCTCAAAGTTATGCTCCCGAAAATGGAAGGTTCCTAAAACATAAATATTCTTTTTCTCTGTTTTTACGTTGTCTGACGATGAATTTTGCCCACGGGCAAAACCACAGGAAGAAAGGCAGCCAATGAGAATTAGAAGAATTTGTGCTTTCATTGTAGTATGTTTATATTTACACATGGCGACAGTTAATAATTTGTTAATTAATTGTTTGGGTTAAACCGCATGTCGATTTATAGAAATCCTATATTATATATTGTTAGAATTCAACTGTTTTGTTCTCCAAGGCATCTTTGAAAAGAATAAGTCCGGGGAAATCCTGTTTCAATTGTTCCACCTTCATCGACCATTCCCCATACAGGCTCGGAGGCAAATGCATGACAATTATGTGCCGGGGATTAATCGTCTTTTTCAGGTAATCCAAATCCACCCTGCCGTTATTCAAGAGTTCGTAATAGACAAAAGCAACATCTACGGTGTCTTTCCACGATCCGTTTTTTGCAATATAATCTTTGAGCTGTTCCGTTTTCGAATCGCCTGAATGGAAGATTCTAATCCCATCCATATTGATGTTAATCCTGATATAATAATCCTTTATCTCCAGTGTATTCGGGTAGCGGTTTCAATTCACTATTCTCAGAAATCAACATATTGCTCCCCTCTAAGTAAAAATCAATCTTATGCAGAGACTTTACTTTCTGACTAAAATATTCCCAATCTCCCGATCCTAATAAAAAAGGTTTTAATGAATCCTCAATTGGTGTAAACATCGTTGAATTTGGTGTAAATGAAATCCTCCCATCTAATGATGGGTTCACTTGTAAAACTACTTTAGGTCTATTCATTGCCGTGTTGTTTTCGTTGCATATTAGTGACAGCTATTTATTATAATATCCATTAGCTCATTGTGCTGATCAAAAAATTGACCACTCGTATAAGGCCACGCTGTATAAACTACGACTAACTTTTTATTTGGCACTACAAGCAAAAATTGTCCACCATGTCCTAAGGCACAATAACCATTACTGGCAGGTAGTATCCAAAAATAATATCCGTAAGGTTCGCTGTTGAAATTTGCAGATACAATAGCTTTTGTAGCATTTGATAAATATGCACTATCAATTAGTCTTGCATTGTTCCATATACCGTTTTGCAGTAAAAGTTGTCCAATCTTACCAAAATCGCGAGGTTTTAAAAATAGACTGAATGCTCCAAAAGTAGTACCATCGTGAGACGCTTCCCATTTCCAATTTTTGATATTAAGCGCAGAAAACAGTTTTATATTGGCATAATCACTCAATGTAAGTCCTGTTCTTTTCTCTATTACTTTCGAAATTAATTGTGGAGCGCCATCATTATAATGCATTACAGAGCCAGGTTCATATAATCTATTTTGTGATAAAATAAATGAAATAGAGCTTTCTCTTGTTTCGTAAAGTTCTTTTGTATGGCTTCCATTGTCAAATTCAAGACCAGTCCGCATAGTCAAGGCATCCTCAATTGTAATGGCTCTTTTCTTTATATCCGAATCGAAAAATTCAGGATAAATGCTGTAAAGTGTTTCATTCAAAGAATCAATTTGATTATTATGAATTGCAATTCCTGTTAAAATAGATGTAATCGATTTGGTGCACGATTGAATATTTTGAATAGCATCAATATCATTGGGATTATTAGGATAGGCTTCGGCAATAAGTTTACCATTTCTAAAAACGAGTAAGCTTCTGGCCATCATAAATCGATCATCTCTATACACTAATTTGTAAGCCTCATCCAATAATTCTTTATCGACATTTTCATTTTCGGGAGTTGAAACCTGCCAATCGTCATTTATATTTTGTGGCCTAAAACCCTTGTAATCTAATTTGAATGATTCATCTTTCAAACAAGAGGTTAGTAGTAGGGTTATACTTATCAGAAGATATAATTTTCTCATTAGAAATAAAGTTTAAGGCCTATGCCGTGTTGATTGCTTTGAAAAGGCAGTCCCTCTCTACTGCTTAATCTGGTGTAATTGTAAGAATAGCATATTGCTTCAGAAATTCTGTCGGTAATACGAAATACATATTCCACATTCGTATTCAGATAAAAGGATTTATTGACTGTGCCGCTTTCGAGATTACTATTCAAACTGTTTATTATTCCGCCAAACGAAGTGTTGTCTATTTTATATTGCCTGTCAGGTATAGGTCTGCTAAAAGCGCTAAAAAGCGGTATGCAAATATTGATTTTAAGCGATTGCTTGTCAGTAATTTGATACTGATATTGATTTCCAATTCCAAGGCTTAGGTAATTTGCCCAATATAGATGACTTTCATCCCAATTTGGGTAGAAGCTTACATCATAATTTAGTCTTATTTCCGGTCCAAAATGAAAGGTGCTTTTTGTTTTACTGGTCACCTTGAAAAAATAACCATATCGGCCAAACAGCTCTGCGTATGCACTTGCGGATAAATCTTCATAGGCTGTTTTTACTCTTGAAAATTTTAACCCGATATTGTATAGTGAAATATTATTTGATTGTTTGCTATGTTCATAGATCAACCCATTTAATATCCCATTATGAACCTTATCATGTAAATTTCCTTCCTTCAATTCATTGAGACCAAACATCAGCTGAAAACTGTTTTTTAGTTGCATTTGTCCTTTTTCTTGGGACATCGCTGGAAAAACAGTAGTTGAGAATAGTAATGTAATTAGTACTATAAGCTGCCTATAATATTGGAATATGATTGTCATTTGAATACTGTAAATAATGTGATTGTTCGATTGATTGCATTGAAAATCTCAAAGCTATTTTCGTTGGTAAATGCATTAGGCAAATCCCGAAACTCGATATATATTGGAGATAGCTTTTCATTCTAATTTTATCAAATATCCATTGCCGTTTCTGGTTATGCTTCCTGTTTTCCAGTCAATATCCACGGTGCCATTGTTACATATCAGCCTGTTCCCGTCAGCTTTAATATCTTTTTCATCCACAAAAAACGAAATGCTTTTTACAAACCATATTTGACCGGAGATGGCAGATAGTACTTTATGGTTGATGAAACTAACGCGGTTATTCCCCTTCCCTAATTTTAGTGTCGTATAATGAATAATCAGGCTATCATTTATTGCTTCGGCATGCATCGGGTCGAACCCCCTGAAGTCAGGAGTCTCAGTAAACATAAGCGTAACTTTTGTGCCGCTTTGATTATTGAAATTTCTAAGGTTAACTTCGTGATTTGCTTTTTCCTGTGCTGTAAAATACTTTGCTTTTGCTTTGTAATAACCTAGGTCTGGTAAGTCCGAAGTTTTGGGCTTAAACTTAGAAATGAAAAAATCGTAGAGATAAAGGCCTGATGCGTAATATTCCTGCTGCCAGTTTTTGAAATACTTTGATAATAACAGGCATTGCACCATACCTGTCAACAGGTGTTTCCCACGTAATACATCCCTCCCGTAGGTTGGTTCGGTTAATAAATAATAGAACCGGTGGTTTATGTATTCCCGCTCCTTAACAATAGAAGAAAACTGCTGCATGTACTCATATTCGCAATACATTGCCGGTCCTTCAACAGATTCTACACCTTTTTCATAGTCAAGATATTTTGCCCCAATAATTTGCCGCCGCATATTCCTGCAAGTAAATATTTTATCCACATTATCAGCCAGGTTACTCCGCGAGCCTAACAGCATTTCAAGCCACACTTCGTTCTCGTACAGTTTGATGGCATCATTCCTGTAATCTTCAGGGTAAGTCAACAAATCGGCCGGATTATCAAATTGTAGGTTTTTTATATAATTCCGTTGATATACATGGTGTAATTCGTGAAATAACTCGGCATAAAACTGGTTAACCGAACCATAAGATTTAGAAGAATAATCGTTGTGCGCTGTTAAGAAATTATTTATTTCTGTTTGTGTAGCACCCACCAAACCATAATCGGATGCATTCAGCACGTAAATACTATCTTTGAGATGATGTGCATTCAGAGGAGGAACCGGGTGGTTTAGCAAAAAAGCCGGCCCATCTAACCTGAAGATACAGTACGGGCCAATTTGCATCCCTGGCCAAACTTGCTCTTTGATTTTATTGGCATTCCGCGAAAAATCGCCCACTTTATTTAAATAAGCGCTATCAATTGGAGCAATTACCTGAGCACTGGTTATATAATAACCGGCGCATATTGCAAGTAATAATGTAAAAAATCTTTTTTTGTTTTTCATAAATATTATCTCCTATGGCTAAGAAAATTGACTTCTTCCAGGCTCATATAACCCTTACTCAGCAGCTGAAATTGTTCGCTCTTCTAAACTATTCTTAAAAAGAATAATCTCTGGGAAAGTATGTTTTAATTTTTCTACCTTAACAGTCCATTCCCCATACAGGCTCGGAGGCAAATGCATTACAACAATGTGTTTCGGGTTTATTGTCTTTTTTAAGTAATCCAAATCCACTTCACCATTATTCAACAGTTCGTAATAGACAAAAGCCACATCTACGGGTTCTTTCCACGATCCGTTTTTTGCAATATAATCTTTGAGCTGTTCCGTTTTCGAATCGCCTGAATGGAAGATTCCGACTCCATCCATATTGATATAATACCCGACATTTTTCATGTATTGCTCTATGTCAACGCCATCCTCGAAATACGACAAGTGCTTTAGTCCCAGGGATTTCACTTTTACATCGTCAATCGTGAACTTGATGCTTTTATTTGTTTCGGGGGTAAGCTCGCAAAACTGCTTTTGCAATTTCACGAACCCGAACTGTTCCCCGTCGATAAATATGAGCGATGGCTTCGAGGTCACCAGTTTTACGGAAGGGTATTTGCGTAAATAATCGTTCATCAGTTTCGAATCGGAATGATCCTTATGGTAATGGGTCAAGAAGCAATAGTTTACACTGTCGAACGGAGCTTCCGAATTCATAATTTTATCCAACGCTTCTTTGGTCGGAGTTGCAAAATACCCGTATCCGTCTGTAAACAAGGCATCAATTAATATTTTGTGATGCTTTGTTTTGAGCATAAACCCGTCGTTGGCAATGTAGGTAACTTGCAAATCTCTTGTTTTGGTTTGTGAAAACATTGAACTACAGCTAATAGTCAGAACTAAAATTAATCCTACAATCTTTTTCATCCTTTTACCTTATTTGAATTTTAAACACTACTGCAATATTGTCCGGGATGCTGTTTGGCTTTTTAATTTTCAGTGATTCAGTGTCTTGAACCCACGATAGTTTTTCCTTGCTGCCTAGCATTTCAATATTTTTGATTTTCAATGCCCCGCCGTTTTTCGCCAGCGATTTGAGCGAAATATCTTCGGTGGGAGTTCCCAGCACGGTTGCATAAACCACATTCCCTTTCTGCGTGTAACGAATGTCCTTGCCGCCTAGTTTCGTGTTTCCTTCGTTGAAGCCTTCTACCACCTTCGAACCCGCGGCCTCCACCGAAGGCCCTTCGCCAAACACGTTCCAGGGGCGTGTATCGAAAATGCTTTCTTTGTTCACATCCATCCAGGCAGCTATGCCTTCGAGTATGGCCACTTCTTTATCATCGATGGAGCCATCGCCCCGGACCGGGATGTTCAGCAACATGTTTCCATTCTTGCTGACGATATCCACCAACATGCGGATGACGGTTGCTGCCGATTTGTAGCGGTCCTGCTCGTAAAAGGCCCGGTTGTAATGCCAGTCGCCAATGCAGGTACAGGTTTGCCAGGGGGCAGCCTCAATCTTGTTTGTGGCGCCGCGTTCCACATCCCAAACCATGCATTTCTTCTGGTCAACGGTTAGTTTTTTACCGAACAAAACGCCTTCGAGCCTGCCATTGTGGGTGGCCATGTTGTGGTTATAAAAATGTGCGGCAAGTTTCAGGCCTGCGTCACTTACCTGGTACAGCGGCAAGCCATTGTCATCGAAATACAGCAAATCGGGATTAAACTGGTTGATCAGGTCCATTGTCCGGTTGTAAAATTTCTCGCAATACCTCTGAGACGGGATTGATGCATTGTTGACCCAGTTCCATTGGCTCGTCCATGTTTTACTAATACTATCATATACAGGCTTCCAAATGCCATTGATGTCATCGCTGTTTCCGCTCAACGGATGACTTTGCTCGTAAAGTTCCTGCGGGTCAAGCCCTTCCCACCAGGTTCCCTTGCCGTCGGCTTTAGTCAGTTTGCCATCATAGGGGATACCTGCAAATTCCCCGTTTTTGTCCGACCGCTGGGCGGTTTCGAACCACGTCCACGTATGTGCGGCATGAACGCTCAACCCAAACGGAAGCCCTTGGTTTTTAGCTGCTTTTGCCCAGCCGGCAATAATATCTTTCCGAGGGCCTACGCGCACGGTGTTCCATTCCTGGTATTTGCTGTTCCACATGTCGAGGTTGTCGTGGTGGTTGGCCATGGCAAAGAAATATTGCGCTCCCACCCGCTTGTAAAGCGCCACAAGCTTATCGGGATCCCAATTCTGGCCCTTCCAATCGTGGATTATATCTTTAAAGCCCATTTTTGAGGGATGCCCGTAATTGGAAACGAACCAGTTGTATTCGTTGCTTCCTTCGTTATACATGAACCGGGCAAACCAGTCGCCCTGCTCTGCCTGGCATGCAGGTCCCCAATGCGCCCAAATGCCGAATTTGGCGTTGCGAAACCACTCCGGAACTTTGTATTGGCTGAGTGATTGCCATGTGGGTTCGAATTTACCCTGGGCAACCGGCTCGCTATCCGTTCGGACTATTATGCGGTTGCTCTCTTGTGCCTGTAAGCAAAATGACGACAAGATACAAATAATGCTCAATAATTTGGTTTTCATGATATTGATTTTTTAGTTTTAAATTGCTGATTTATAAAGTGAAAAATTGTTGTTGGCGTTTGCATTTTCTTTGTTTATTTAAAACAATTTATTCTGCAACAGATGTTATTGGATTACTAATAAATATTGTTAATATACATAGCAGGAACCTCAGATTGTTTAGTATCAGTCGTTTTTTTTCGCATTATTCATATCTCAGCGATTCTACCGGATTCCGCGTTGCCGCCCGCCAGCTTTGCCAGCTCACGGTAAGGATGGCGATTGCCAGCGCCAACACGCCTGCCAAAGCAAATATCCACCAGCTAAGCTCGGTTTTATAGACAAAGTTTTCGAGCCATTTATGCATGGCGTACCAGGCAATGGGCGTGGCAATCACAAATGCAATGGCTACCCATTTCACAAAATCACGGTTGAGCATGGTCATTATTTCCAGCACGCTGGCACCATTCACCTTACGGACACCTACCTCTTTGACGCGACGCTGGCAGGTAATCAACGACATGGCCAAGATGCCAAGGCAACAAATTACAACAGCGCATCCGGCAAATAAAGAGAACGCGTGGCGAAACTGGAGTTCGGACTGATACAATGCCCCAACTGCCTGATCAAAAAAGCTGACTTCGACAGGAAACGACGGGGAAAGACCGGCCGTTTCAGTTTTAATCTTCTGAATGGCGTTGTGCAAACCGTCAAAATCGGAGGCTTGAATATTGACCATGCAATATGAAGCCTGTGGGTTGTTCCAGATTACGAGAGGGGCAATACCTGAACTAACTGATTTGTAGTGAAAATCTTTCACCACACCCACAATTTCAGACATGGAATTGCCCATCATTAGCTTTGTCCCAACGGGTCTTTCAATACTATGAAGACGAACAAACTCCTCATTTATAACAATCGCATTTGCATCGGAGGCCATCTTGTCGGAATAAAAGTGCCCCTGGACCAGCTTCAAGCCCATAATTTCGAAAAACTTCGAATCCGCATTAAAAATGTCGAAATTAAACTGCTTAGTTTCTCCTTTTATGGTTTGGTTGTTCGCCCAATGCGAAAGCTGGCTGCCAGGATAATATTCTGTAAACGAACAGGTTTTGACCGATGGCATTTCTAAAAACAACTTCCTGATTACATATTTTTTTGCCGATAGTTCGGGTGTCAGCTTAATCCCGATGATATTTTCCTGATTGAATCCAAGGCTACTGCTTCCATAATCCACCTGTTTTTGTACCAACAGGGTGAAAGCAATCAGTACAATCGCAATGACAAACTGGGCAGTAACCAAAACACCCCTAAATACAGATTTATTCGCCCCGGGCTTCACCGATTTTTTCAGGTTATCAATTGCTTTCGACGACGAAATCCGAAGAACCGGAATAAAGCTAAATGTCATACAAAGCAAGAATATTCCCCCGACAGCAATCAAAAGAAACAGAGGAGAGTAAAGAATGTGTTGGTTAAATTGAATACCAGTGTAATTCCTGATATACGGCGATATCAGGACAATCTCCAAAATAGCGAGAAGAAAGGAGATAAAAAACAACAATAACGCTTCTGAAAGCATTTGTTTTAAAATAGTAGACCGTTGAGCGCCAATTACTTTCATCACGCCTGTCTGCCTGATTTTTTCAACCCATTGCGACGATGAGATATTCATAAAATTGACCAACGCAATCATCAGCACCAGCATAGCCACCATCAACAAGATCATGATTTTTCCTTTGTTGCCGGCGCGCATGTACTCGCTTCCATAGAGCGTGAAATCCGAAAAGTAGATTTCCTTCAACGGGATCAGAGTCGCTGCAGCATAACGTTCGGCGCTTCGGTCGTCTTTCGGAAAAAGATTGGCTATTTTTTTGGCCGTTGCCCCGGGATCTACACCCTTTTTCAACAAAACAAATGTCTGGAAATTACAGTATCCCCAATTGGTGAATTCTTCTTCGTTCGATTGAACTATTTTGCGGGAAGCAACAGATGTGATGGCGCTGAACGAAAGGGTTGTATTCCCGGCAGGATTCTTAATTACAGCTGAAACCGTAAACTCCTTATCGTTATTCATCTTCACTGTTTTTCCTAAAGCCGTCTCCTTTCCGAAAAGCTTTTCGGCCAATTCCTCGGTCAGAACAATCGTCATTGGTTCTTTTAACGAAGTTTCAAGATTCCCCTCAACCGGCTGATAGGTAAACAGTCTGAAGAAACCGTTATCGGCATAAACAAGATCCGAAGTAATGGGGTCGCGGTCGCCAGCCCTGAATACAGGTTTTTCCCACGAACCGGCCAACCTGACGGTATTCTCAACCTCTGGTATATTCAAATCAATTTGATCTCTCAACACGGCCGGCGTGAAGGGATATACTTTATCTGCCTTATGAGCATACCAATAAATCCTATCACCATTTTTATGGTAATTGTCGGTCGTAAACTCACTGAATGAATAAACCGACAGGATAATTACCAGGGTCAGGCTAACAGACAAGCCGATAACATTAATCAGGTTAGTAACGGGTTTCCGGACAAAATTCCGGATAATTATTTTCAATATAGTCACCATAATTATTTGTTTTTATATCCTATTCATACCTTAATGCCTCCACCGGATTCCGCGTCGCTGCCCTGATTGTTTGATAGCCGGTGGTCAGCAAGACAATAATGAACAGGATGCCGGCACCCAGAACAAATACCCACGGCTGCATGTGGTATTTATTGGCACTGGGAAACCCTTCATGAAACCACCAGGCAGACGGGAAGGCAACTAACAAGGCATAAATCATCAAAACGAAATATTCCCGGCTAAGCAGGCAAAACACATCAAAAGAGCTACTTCCATTGATTTTGCGTATGCCAATTTCCTTTGTCCGGCGAAAAACAGTAAACGAAACCAGGCCCAGCAACCCGATTATCGCCAGTAAAATATTAAATACGGTAAAGAACATGATTGTCCGATTGACCGCACCGTAAATTTTAAAGCTGTTTTCATTGACAAACGCGGTGGGTAAATCCCGAAACTCGAACGGATCATTTGGAAAGGCTGTTTCGAACTCATGGGTCAGAATCGCTTTGGCTTTCAGGTAGTTGTTTGGATTAACCCGAAATGCAAATGTCCAGTAACCTTCCATTTCCTCGGGAGCCAATACCAAAATGGCTGGTTCAATGCCGTTGTGCATATCTTTATAAATGTAGTTTCTCACAACACCGACTACGGTCAATCGGGTATCATTCAGCCTTTTGCCAATCGGATTGTTCCACCCGAAACATTTTGCTGCCGCTTCATTAATCAGGCACGATTTGCCTATGTCGCCCGGAAAATCGCGGGAAAAATCGCGCCCGGCAACCAGAGAAATACCCATATTCCTTACAAAATCGAAACCGACATCATTAAAGCGGCAATTAATTCTTTCATCCTGACCGGCTCCCTCCCAATTGGTCATTCCTCCGCCAAAGCTGACAAAAGGGATGTGCCTGGACATGGAACCATCGATAATTTCGGGATGTTGCAAAATCCGGTCTCGCAGTTGGCTGAATGTTGTCCCGCTTTTTGTGACGGACATCCGGGTATAGAGCATGTTTTCCTTATTAAAACCCAGGTCTTTATTCGCCAGAAACCTGATTTGCAATGATGATGCAAGGGTTATCAGGATCAGAAATGCCGAGATGGTAAATTGGGTAGCGACCAATACTTTTTTTAGGCTGAATTTTCTCCTCCCTTTAAAGAATTCCCCTTTGAACAAGGTTACGATTTGGCTTGAGGAAAAGAACAAAGCCGGATAAACACCCGACAAAAACCCAACTCCCAACGAAATCATAGTCATCATACCAATAAATTGCCAATCTCTGGTCAATTCCAGACTAAGCTGTCTGCCGGTAACATTTGCAAAAACCGGCAGAAAAACAGCCACAAATACAAAGGCCAACACTAAAGCAAATAATGAAATGGTCATGGTTTCACCCAGAAACTGAGCTACAAGCGCTCCCCGGCTACTCCCGTTTACTTTTTTCACCGCAACTTCTTTTCCGCGGGTCGAGGCATTTGCGGTTGTCAGGTTTATGTAGTTGAACGCAGACATAATCAGGATTAAAACGCCAATCATTCCATACAAAACCAATACTATAGAATACTGACCACGCCCATTGAAATCCAGATAGACTTTTTTCATCGGACACAATTGTAGTTCTTCGTATTCAAGACCTCTAAAACCGGCGAAAACGTTTTTAATTTTACGTTCAACATCCTTGTAATCAACCCCGGGCTTCAACAACGCAAAAGTCATGCAATTACCAGTGTAGATATCGCTTCGTCTGATTCCTTCGGTTTGTGCCAAAGTGGAAAACGAAACAATATAATTCGGGCGCACAGTTGTATTTTCAGGCAGATCTTCATAGACGCCAGTAACCTTTAAATCAATTTTTTTGTCAACAAATACGACTTTTCCCAATGCCATTTCTCCGGGGAAAAGCTTGTCTGCCATCGTTTTCGACAATACGATGGAAAACGGCTCCGACAATGCTCCTTTTGGAGTTCCGCTAATGAAATGATAGGTAAACAGGTCAAAATAACAACTGTCGGCACAGATTCCGTTTTCTTCGTAAACCTGCCTATCGGCTACCGCAGACAAAAATTTGCCGTCATTTACCCTGATTACCGTCGCCTTTTCGAACTCCGGAAACTGTTTTTCCAGCAGTTGTGCCGTTATTGCCTGGGTATGTGGAGAGATCTCGTTGCCGTCCATCACATGCGTGGCTTTGACAAAATGCCGCTGAACACGATACATCCGGTCATAGTTTTCGTTGGATTTGTCCCAACTCAGCTCAAATTGGATAAACAATCCGATCAGAATAAATGCGGTGAATCCCAAGGCAAGTCCGAATACATTAATCAATGAATGCCCTTTTCGCTTCAGAAGGATTCGAACCGATATTTTTATAATTGTGCGGAACATCGTAAAATTGGTTTTTGAGCTTACAACTATAGACAAGATATTCAATTCCCTGTCAACGGCCTATGACAGTACAAAGCAACAATCTGTTGAAAACCATCTAGTTGGATCGAATTCCATGAAAGGTAATATCCGTAAATTCGACGCTGCATCCTTTCCCTGTGGGGGATTGGGCGCAAAACCCGATTTGCAGGTTATCGGTTTTATTGAGCCTGAAGCCGCGTATGGGAAACCAGCCTGCCCCTTCTTCGAAATAATACAATGTGAATGTATTCTCCTTTGTCGACCCGGTTATCCTGAAAACGACCTCGCGGCTATTGATAGCCATTGAATTGCAGTCATCGGCAACTTCGTTGCAGACAACCGATACAACCCGCGACTGTCCTTTGAAATCATTCTCGAAACATAACTTGGCAAAGTGCGTGCTGTCACTGAATATTATCAGGACACCCGCATCCCATTTCGATTTGAAATTGGGGATGATTTTCGCTGTTAGCACAAAATTTGAATCCGGCTTAAACACCAGCCTGGGCGATTTGTTTGTCTTGTAACCCCCGTCCGGGCTGACAAACAAATCGCTAAAGGCAGGCGCAACAATCTTAATAGTATTGTCGTTGATAACTTTGTAATCTTGCACCTTGTTTTCAAAATGCATTGCATACGGGATAACTGGAATCTTCACTTCCTGGGCATACGCGAAAGTAGTGCAGAAAGAAACAATCAGGATGGATAATAGGTGCTTTCTCATTGTTTTTAGCTGTTGTGTTTGTGTGTTGTGGATATTTTTATTGTTAAATGAATGGCTGAGGGTTTTTCTGCTCCATGTGCTCCAGGACCTTTTGATTTTCTTCCCTCATGATTTTCCCGTCGAAAAGGTTGATCACCCGGTGTGCGAACGTGGCATCGCGGTCGGAGTGTGTCACCATTATGATGGTAGCACCTTCCTTGTTGAGGTCGGAGAGGAGCTTCATTACTTCCAGGCCGTTCTTCGAGTCGAGGTTACCGGTTGGTTCATCGGCGAGGATCAGCTTGGGGTTTGCCACCACGGCGCGGGCAATGGCTACGCGCTGTTGCTGCCCTCCTGAAAGCTGCTGCGGGAAATGTCGTTTGCGGTGGCTGATTTTCATGCGTTCGAGGGCGGCTTCCACTTTTTCTTTGCGTTCGGAAGCCTTCATTTTCAGGTAAATAAGTGGAAGCTCGACGTTTTCATAGACATTCAGTTCGTCAATCAGGTTAAAACTCTGGAAGACGAAACCGATGTTCCCTTTGCGGATGTTTGTCCGCTGGCGTTCGCGCATGTTGGCCACCTCGGTGCTGTCGAAAAGGTAACTGCCCGATGAAGGGTTATCCAACATGCCCAGTATGCTGAGCAGGGTCGATTTACCGCATCCCGAAGGACCCATAATGGCTGTAAACTCGCCTTTTTTTACGTGCAGGCTGACGTTGTCTAATGCGGTGGTTTCCACCTCCTCGGTGCGAAATACGCGTGAAAGTTGATTAATCTGGATCATTGTTTTTATGTTTAGTTACGAGTTACAAGTTACAAGTTACAAGTTACAAGTTACGAGTTACGAATTAAAAATTATGAATTATGAATTATGAATTATGAATTAAAAATTATGAATTATGAAT
>DATGXD010000281.1:0-4711 GCA_035299105.1 Paludibacter sp.
ACATTCAGGAAATCAAGCGGGTTCCGTCCAGTTACGGTTTGTATGTCTTCGCCATATATGTTGATCCAGTTTCCATCCTCATACATCATGACTTTGCCTTTATTGTGATTTTGATCCGACCAACGTCCACCAGGAACTACAAAAAGTTTGTCGCCTGAAAAAGTCATGTCCCAGGGCATGTTTACTGCTGGTCCGGCAGGCTTGATTGGGTTGGATGTCCCGTTTTCCTTGTACGTGACCACTCCGTTGCTGTTGGCTGCAAACCAGTAAGTAGAGTTTTCAGTGTCGTATTCGGCATCGCTGATGGTACTAAGATTTGGAATATTTTTTATATTTAACTGATTGTCGGCTATATAAACCGAATTAGAGGAGTAAATGCACATGATACCGTCCGAAGTTGAAAATCCAGAAACACTCAGTTCCGGAAGAAAGGCAGACCATGTATTATCATTGTTGAGGAAGTATAGTCTTTCCCCCCGATGCAAGAAAATTTTCCCTGCAAATGAAACAATTGATTTCACAACTCCACTGTCCGGTAATGCACCTGTGGTTTTCCATTTTTGGTAATTGATTAGGAAAGGATCGTTCACAGGCGCTTCATATAGTGCGGTAGGGGTTAACGCATAAATATTCCCGTTTGAAACTGCTGTAGCCAATACCTTGACCTCCGAAGCGTTTGGGCCGATAAAATACGTGTCTGAAATTTCTTTTTTTTGTAAATTCAAAGCCAAAATTCCGAAATTGCATGAGAGGTATGCCTTGTTCCGGGAAAAAAGGATGTGGTTTACACCCTTGTTGGCACTCATTTGTTTGTTGTACAAGTCGGGTACGTTGGTCACACCTCCACTGCCCATTATGTCGATATTGCCATTTGCATAAGCTATAACGAGCTGCTTGTTTGTGGAATCGAATCCTATCCGGGTTATATTGTAGCCGTTTAAGCCGGTTATTTTGCTGTAGAATTCGATATTTCTATCCAATTTGTCTATCGAATACAATGAGCCTTCGCTTACAGCATACACTTTGTTGTCGGATTGTTCTATTTCCGATACGTTGTTATAGGCCAAATGGGTCCGCCATTTGCCCATCGCCAGCTGCGACCGGACCGGTGTTGAAATCAGAACAATGAATATGGCGGCCAGGGAAACTGTTTTTTTCATATTGTGGTTGATAGTTGTCGTTAAACTGCGTGTCCAATTAACTTCATTTGAATAAAACTCAAATTCGTCCGATTTATTTTGTCTTTTAATTTGTAAGTTTGTTTTGCGGATGTTGCTTTCGTGAAAAGACGATTAGATACCTTTTGCTCAGTTCTTTTTCAGGAACGAAACCAGACTTTGCAACGCCCGGGCTCGGTGGCTGATTTTGTTTTTTTCTTCTGGTCCGAGCAGGGCAAAAGTAAGTTCGTGGTTTTCGGGGATAAATATCGGGTCGTACCCAAATCCATTCATGCCTACCGGCTTCGAACCGATGCTCCCGTTGATCCGCCCTTCGAAAAAGTAGGAATCTCCATCCATAATCAGCGAAATTACCGTTCGGAAGCAAGCCAAGCGGTTTTTGTTGTCTCCCAGAAGCTGGAGTACTTTCCTCATGTTTTCCACCGGATTGTGTTGCTCCCCGGCGTAGCGGGCCGAATAAACCCCCGGCTCGCCATTCAGGGCCGCCACTTCCAGGCCGGTGTCGTCGGCAAAGCAATCGAGGCCAAACTTTTCGTAGATATATTTGGCTTTTAACAAGGAATTGCCCTCAAGGGTGGTTGCTGTTTCCGGGATGTCGTCGTTGCAATCCAATTCCACCAGGCTGATGATTTTGTATTCCGGCTCCAGTATTGCACGGGCTTCTTCAAGTTTGTGGGTGTTGTTGGTGGCGAAAACTAATTTCCTCATTCCTGTCGCGGTTTTTAGATGCAAGTGTTTGCAAAGATAATTATTTTTATGAATAAAAATTGACTTCTACATTAGAGCTTATATAAGTTGAATTATTATTGAAAACAGGACACTGATTTACGCGGTTTTAGCGGATGGAAGAAACGGGTTTTACTCGCCTTTGGCGAGAGGATAAAGGCTTCCCTGTTTGAATCAGGCTCGGCGAACCGGGCCTGGAATCCGTTTGATTGATCCGTTTCCGGATTTTATCTGTTGGAATCCGCTTGAATCTGCGTTCTATCCTCTTCTTTTTTGGGAAATATGATTCAGTTTGTCAGATACTTACAACTGGCATAATGCCTATTGTCTAAATCTGGCTTTTAGTTTGGTTAATCCATATGGCGGCCGGTGTTTTTTAGCCGGGTATGAAAAAGAATTTGAAACGGATTGGTAAATTATGATTTTAAAACTATTTTTGCACTGTGCCTTTAAAGAAAAGAAGAATGAAAAAAATTGTTGTACCGGTCCTGGTTTTCTTTCATGCCTTGTGCTTGTCGGCTCAAAACGATGAAGGTGGAAAGTCCTTGTTGACCAACCATGCGCGTTCGACCCGGCTTTCAGTGTTGAACCTTGTGGATCCTTACCTTTCCCCATTGCCTTATTCGGGGATTGGCGTGGGTTATGAGGCTGTGCGGGGGCGTTTCCTCGGTACGGAGAACTTGAAATATTCGTTGCACGACAAACTGGACCTGTCGGTGGGGATGTTGGTAAACCCGGCTGTGACAAATTCCATGGCTTATTTTGGGGTCGATTATGGTGCGGGTGTCCAATACCATTACCGGGTGCGGAAAAACATATTGGTGTTGGGGGGCATGATGTGGGACGCACTTTTCGGGATGAAAATGGTTGACCGGAATATCAACAATCCTTATAATTTCGATTTGGCAACCAACCTGAACCTGGCTGGCACGCTGGTTTATGATTATCCGTTGCGCAGGAGGACATTGCGGTTTGCGCTGAGGCTCCAAACGCCTCTGGTTGGTTGCATGTTTGTTCCTGAGGGGGGTGCTTCGTATTACGAAATGTTTGAGTTGGGGAACCTGGCAAACGCATTTCATTTTAGCTCGTTGCACAACAAGAGGGGCTTGAACCGCATGCTTTCGGTCGACGTTCCCTTCAATCGTTCGGTCTGGAGGTTTGGGTTTGGTTACAACGACCTGAAATTTTCAGCGAATAATCTTGTTTTTAAGGAGGAGGAGCTTGGGGTTTCGATAGGCGTTACATTCGATGTGGCGCGTTTTGCGGGGAGGAGGAATCCCGCACCCCATAATTTCATTGGTATTTACGAGTAATCATGCAAGTTTACGTTCATGGTATGAAAAAAATCAGCGGATTAATTTTGTTCTCATTTCTGGTGTTTCATTCCTGTATGGAAGAGCCCGATATGCAGCCGAATACGAACAAGGGAAATTTCGAGGCGTTGTGGAAAATCATAGATACAAAGTATTGTTACCTCGATTACAAGGGTGTCGACTGGGATTCTGTCCATACCGTATACCAGGTGCGTGTCGACACTGTGAAAAATGAATTCGGCTTTTTCAACCTGTTGGGAAGCATGCTGGGCGAACTCAAGGATGGGCATGTGAACCTTTATTCGGATTTCAACCGGAGCCGTTACTGGAGATGGTTCACCGATTACCCGTCCAATTTTAGTTCTCCGCTGGTGTTTTCCGATCGCTACCTGGGGGATGATTATCTTATTGCGGGTGGGATGCGCTACGGGAAAATAGCGAACGGGACTATTGGATATATTTATTACGGGGACTTGGATGATGTGTTTACCGACGTGAATATCAGTTATATCTTTAATTATTTTGCCAGTTGTAGTGCCCTTATTGTCGATGTCCGCAACAACGGGGGTGGCTATCTCGATTTGTCGGGGAAACTTGCCTCTTATTTTTTTACCGAGGAAAAGGTGACTGGTTATATGGCTCATAAAACCGGCACGGGGCATAGTGATTTTTCTAGCCCTGTGAAAATAAAGACCACCCCGCATAAGACTATCCGTTGGGAACGCCCGGTGGCGGTGCTAACGAACCGGATGTCGTACAGCGCCACCAATGAATTCGTGTGCCGGATGAAACAAGCCCCGCATGCTGTTGTGATAGGCGACCAAACCGGCGGGGGAGGGGGGCTTCCGCTTTCGAGTGAAATCCCGAACGGCTGGATGGTGCGCTTTTCGGCTTCTCCCATATACGATGCGGACATGAACCATATCGAATGGGGCATTGAACCGGATATCCCGGTGGAAATGAAGCCCGAGGATGAGGCATCGGGATATGATACCATTATCGAGCGTGCTATTACTTATTTGATGCTTAAGTAGTTGTTTGTTTGATGGTTAATGTGTGTGGGGCTGCCTTTTGGCTGTGTGTGCCTGTGTCGGTGTTTCAATTTTTTTTTCTCTTTTTTCTCCTTTTTCCTTTGCGGATAAAAAAAATAGGATTATCTTTGCACTCGCTTTAAGGAAATGGCTCCGTAGCTCAACTGAATAGAGTATCTGACTACGGATCAGAAGGTTACAGGTTTGAATCCTGTCGGGGTCACGAAAACCTCTGCAAACATTAGTTTGCAGAGGTTTTTTCTTTTTGTGCGCCAAGCGTGGAGGGATATGTTGGAAGTCCCCCACAACTTTTCCGATTGATCCAAAGCCTGCTTCCCCAAAGCCAGCAGGGTTACAGACAGATTTCATGTTCAGCAGCTGGCTTATGATGCCGTACAGGAGCTTCGTATCAAACACCGTTGGGAAGCTCTTGACAGAGAAACTATCGAGATTCACACTGCCA
>DATGXD010000282.1:0-11255 GCA_035299105.1 Paludibacter sp.
AAACAGGGCCTGCAGATCGCAGTCCTTGGTCAGTCGCGCGTAGAGCGTTGCATGAATGCCGCGGATCAAGGGTGTCAGATGAGGTACGAAGGTCAGACCTACATCGGCGCCGGCCACGGCGGCCAGTCCGTCGAGGAAATCGAAAACCGCGGCAAGCAAAATAGCCAGGAACGCAGCCTGGGTTTCGCCTTTGAACGCCAGGTAAATAGCTGCCGCGCCCGAAAAAAGATTCAGGCAGGTAATGGTGTTTGGAATGTGTTTTTTAATCATAATGGAATGTTAAACCCTGCTTGTTGGAAAAGGCGAGGGTGTGGATTTTTTATACCGGAGGATATTTTGAAGTTTATTCCTTGTTTTTACTGTCCATCCAAATGCTGACGGGCCCGTTGTTGAGCAGCGAAACTTTCATGTCGGCGGCAAAAGTGCCGGTTTGCACTTCCTTTCCAAGTTTTTGGCTTAATTTATTACAGAAATCTTCGTACAGCGGAATGGCAATTTCGTGTTTGGCAGCCTTGATGTACGAGGGGCGGTTTCCTTTTTTGGTCATGGCATGGAGTGTGAATTGACTCACAACCAGGATTTCCCCGCCGATATCCATCACCGACCGGTTCATTACGCCAGCCTCGTCGTCGAAAATACGCAGCCCGGTAATTTTCCCGGCCAGCCATTCGGCGTCTGCTTCATTGTCGGCTTCTTCGACTCCAACCAGCACCAATAGACCCTTCTTTATATCAGACTTGATATTCCCGTCGATTTCTACCGAGGCCCGGTCGACCCGTTGAATGATTACACGCATTGTTCCTGCCCATTTTTTACTAACGACAAAATTACAAAAAAATATCGAACCAATATTTGAAGTTGTTGGTGGTAGTAAATTTATCTGATTTAATAGCCGGGATTTGGATAAAATGCACAGGGAATCTTATCCCGGACTCACGTTATTTCAAGTATTTCTCAAAAAAGCAATCCTGCTCCCAAAGCAGGTGGAGGATATTCTCACGGGCCACATAGCTATGTTGTTCGCGGGGGAGGATTACCAGCCGCACTGGTGCGCCAAGGCCTTTCAAAGCCTGGAAATAGCGTTCGGTTTGCAAGGTGAATGTACCTGGGTTGTTGTCTGATTCGCCATGTACCAGCAGTAGCGGGGTTTTCATTTTGTCGGCGGTCATAAATGGCGACATGGTGTTGTACACATCCGGTGCATCCCAATAGTTCCGTTGTTCGCTCTGGAAACCAAAAGGAGTAAGAGTCCGGTTGTACGCGCCGCTGCGGGCCACGCCGCATGCAAACAAGTTGCAATGGGTTAGCAAGTTAGCTGTCATGAATGCCCCGTACGAATGTCCCCCGATGCCTACTTTGTAGCGGTTTATGTATCCGAGCGAATCCACGGCATCGATGGCCGCCTTTGCATTCGCCACCAGTTGTTCAACAAAAGTATCGTTTGGTTCGGTTTTCCCTTCGCCTATAATCGGAAACGCGGCATCGTCGAGCACGGCATAGCCTCTGGTGACCCAGTAAACAAACGAGCCATAGTATGGGAAAGTAAATTCGTTCGGGTTGGCCGAACTTTGTCCGGCACTGTTTTTATCCTTGTATTCGGCCGGGTAAGCCCATATCAGGAGCGGGAGTTTTTCTTTTTTCGTGCGGTCGTAGCCCGCAGGCAGGTAAAGTGTTCCCGACAATTCAACTCCATCGGCACGTTTGTACTTGATTACCTCCTTGTACACATCCTTTATGCCCTCGAATGGGTTGGCGAAATGTGTGATTTGCGTCAGGTCATTTCCACGGTGGATATTCCGGAAATAATAATTCGGATATTCGTTTTTCGACTGGATGCGGACCAGCACATCGCCGCGTTCGAAGTCCTCGATGTCGAATATTTCTTCAATCTTATCGGTATAAGCCGATTGGTAAAGGCGTTTAGTTTCAAAGGTGTCCAGGTTGAATTCATCAATGAACGGGAATTGCCCCTTCGGGGTATGCCCATCGCCCAAGCGGTACAACTTGTTACTTTCAATGGCCAGCACGTATTTCCCAAAGGCATTTTTCCGTGTTTCGAAATGCCCGGGGTCGGAATAGATTTCCTGGAAGTTCCGGTCGGTAATTATTCGGGGAGCTTCGCCGGGTTTCGATGGATTAACCAGGTAGGTTTTTTCGTTTCGTGTGTCATACCATTCGTCCTGGAGGATTGCAATGTCCTCGTTTCCCCATTGTACATGTGAAAAGCGTTGTTTCAGTTTGGCCAACAAGACGGGTGGCGCGTTGAACGGTGCCTTCCAGGTGTATATGGCATCGCGGTATTCGGTTTGTACATGGGGGTCGCCCTCGTCCAGCGCTTCGGGATAGTATAGTGTCGATGGCTCGTCGTTGCGCCAGTTCATGGTTCGCTTGCCCTTGTGCACCGCCATGAAGCCTTTCGGCAATATCTCAGTCAACGGAATTTCATTTACGGTTTTAACCAGCTCACCCTCCGTATCATACACATTGAAAACCTGCGGGAAACGGTTTAATGGAACAACATACGAAAAGGGTTTGCGCAACGAATTCACCAGGACATACTTGCCATCGGGCGAAACCGATTCACCCACGTACATGTCTTCGCCTTGGAACAATCGGGCATTTCCCTCCAAATCAATTTTGTACAATTCGGACGAGGCCAGCGTGATGAAGTTAATTTCGTCGGTGGTGTTTTTCAGCAGATCGGGATAGGTGCGGTTTTGCGATTTCGACCCGTCGCCAATTAAAACCGCCGGGCCTGAAGGCACTTCCTTTTTGGGGTCGATTAATGCTGGCCGGTTTTTGGGCAACATCCTGACGAGTAGCATGTCATTGCCCAACCAATCTATAGGATTCCCGATGTTTGCATTCAATGTGGGGGTGGTGAGTTTTTTTGCCTCTACTGTTGCCGTATTCAGAACCCAAAGTTCCACCCCTTTCGGGCTTGTGTGTGTGAAGGCAATATTTTTCTCATCGGGCGACCAGGTGACAAAGGCTATTCGTGGATTTGCCGGCAAGCCTTTGACCTGGATGGCTTCCTTGCCTTTTATTTTCTTTATTTTAAGATTGATAATGTATACAATGGAAGAACTGATATTGGCAACCGGGTTCACGCGCAGGCCGCCCATGCCCATTTCGTCTTGGTTCAGGTCGTCAAGCGATTTGTAGGTGCTCCGGTAACTCAACAACAGGAATTCCTTTTTCGAATCGATGATTACCGTTGGCGCCCGTTCGTAATCAACCAGCTTAAGGATTGGTTTGGGGGGTAATTGATATTTCAGGTTTTCCTGGTTGTTGCTTTTTTGTGTTGTCATTAGAGTAATCGAGTATGTTTTAACTAATATTCCCCGTGATTTCCGTGATGCCAATGTCCGGAAATCCATTCCGGGGTTCGGGGGCTGTGCATTGGCAACTGTGGTTTGTCCTGTTCACCCATATGTCGAGCGGGCAGGCCAACAAGGGTCAATGGCTTTTGGAACAGCCGCGAATAAATATAAACAAATTCGGAGGATTCATGTTCAGTATTTCATCGGGGATACGCTCCCACGGATAACCTAACCGTGAAAGGCCGTTGATACAAAAATTTACCTGACGGGACGGGTTGAATGTTTTGTTGGGAAGGGTTGTCTGTCGGTGTTTTTCGCGGGGAAAATGGTCGGGGCAGGTCCTTGTCAACGCTGGGGAAGCAAAAACCGCTTAACCGCAACGTAAGCGATGGCAAACCCGGCCAGAATCCACCAACCGTCGCCTACAGGTATGGGGGGGCCGAAAGGATCACCACCGGGGTCGGTAGTTAATGGGGGAAGGACATCGCCCGCCCCTTGCTTGTTTGGACTATTGGTTAATAATGTCTGGTCGCTGGATTGGGACAATAACCCTCCGGAAAGGAGACCATTGTTCCCGGCACTATTCCCACCAGCAAGGGGAGCCATGAAACCATTATCCATACCCATCATTTGCGATGGCTGGTTAGGCGTTGGAGTATTCTCCTCGTTATAGTAGGCCGGAGCTACGTTGTCGGTATTCTTGCTGCTATAACTGCCGGAGTTTGCAATAAAATGATCTTTTGTATTGCTTATTACGGGTATGCTGGATATGTTCAGGCTTGATTGATGTCCGAGATTGCCTGTGTTTGGGGAGTTAGCAATTGCCATGTGGTCAGGTACAACGCCAGTACCTTGATAATCGGTGAAATATGTTCTTTCTTGATATAGTTCAGGGCTTCCAAGCGGGGAATAAAGCACCAGTAGGAGCAGGCCTGCCCATACTGATACCCATGCTACTATGTTCTTATGTTTGTTGTTCACTTTTATCTTAGAATAACACGTTTAGAAGCGTTTTCAATACCGTTTGTTGCATTTAATATGTAAGCACCCAAAGGTAAATTCACCTGAATGGCTGTAACCGCATTAGGTCCAAAAAGTTTCTTTACCAGTAGACGACCCATTGTATCGTATATGTGTAAATTTCCACTTGATTCACTTTGGTTGTTGACAACTACTACATCGTCATAATTCGTTAAACTGATTTTCGAATTATTTTTGGTTTCGCTAAGCGGGATAGCAATAATCTTAAATCTATTAACAGTGCTTGGTGTTGATGTGGCGTTAAATTTATAGGTGGATCCGGATAGTGTCATGTCGACAGTTTTTTTCTCCACCACATCGGACAAGAGTATAGCTTTGTACTTTTGCTCGATATTGAAATTGTTGAATACCAAGGTGTACTCGGTGTCGATGCCCGCCCGGAATCCGATGTTAGTTCCGTTCAGGTCAGAGTTTGCATTCACCTGGTAGTTCCCGTCGGCTTGCATCCCATAGATTTGAGGGGCTAATGCATTACCCAGCATTTTAAAACCATCCCAACCATTATCGAATTTCTCTGTACAACTGGGTTCGGCAATTATCCACATTATGTCGGAAAAGCTTGAACCTACTACATCTATCCTAGTTGAAACCAGATTGGTCTTATCCTCTTTAGGTGCTCTTTGCAACTCGGAGTTTTTCATGGACACCGTATTGTAATTGATGTTGAAGGTGCCGTTGGTAGGCGAAAGCGCTTTTACCAACATTGCTTGCATCGATGGCACTTGCCTTGGTAAGCCGGATAAACCTGCTGTACTTTTCGGGACTACCATGTATTGGCCTTCGTTACTGGATGAACTCCGACCTCCATCCAGTTCCCAGATGGCATATGTACCGGTGTTATACAGGTAAACGGATGCTTCAGTCCCGGAACCGAAACCAAGTTGCCTGATGTCTATAGCTCCCGTGTAAGGGTTGGCAAAAATATGCTGCCCCGGGAAGAGCGCTGTACTTGTGATGGCCATCTGTCCCGAACTGAAATCCTGGTTAACGAGTTCTCCTTTGAAGACAATAGTTTTTGGAGCAGCCTGGCAAATTTCATATCCAAGGAAAGGATGCAGGACTGAATCGTTTTGCAATTGTTTCCAGTGGTTGGTAATTGAATCGCCACTTTCGTACCATTTTCTTACGTATGAACCGTAAAATACAGGGTTGGTTTTGATGGATTTTACCGGTATGCCGAAATATTGCCAGCTATATTTATGGTTGACCGGTTGGTTCAGGTCCCAGTGTGCTTTCGAATACATTTCGACCGTGGCTGAAACCGGGTAATTTTCCGGGTTGTGGAAAATTAGCGATCCATTGGCTGTTCCCGTACTGCTCGAATAGATATATATCCGGTCTGGGTTTCCATCGGTTGTAATGGTGTTGTTTACCACAAGCCCCTTCCCTGCCGGAATTAATAACCGTTTGTCTGTAGCATTGATCAAACTGCCGATGGTACGGTCCATGTCAAGTTGCAAGTCACGGACAGCGGCATTCCCGTTGTTGTTGGCGATAGTTGCATATTCCACGTCCTCGCCCGTCAATGGAATGTAATTGGCCGTCCAGTTACCCGGTTTACCCCAATCGGTGTCAATGGATCCGATCCAGTAATTCGTCCGGTAATTCACAGTCATTTGAACAGCATCGGTGGCGGGGTTATTTGTTACGCATTGCAATGACGATGTCAGGGTACACGAAATCACGTCCTGGTCCAGAGGCGTATATACAAGTTCGGGGCTATTCGCACCTACGTTGTTTCCATTCACCTTCCATTGGTATGCCGGCAGGTTGCCCCCGTTCACAGGAGTTGCCGTATAGGTTACAGGCGTGTTGTTGTAAACCGGGTTTGCCGAGGCCGAGACAGTGACACTCACGGGCAGGATAGGGCTAACCGTGACAACCGCAGAGTCTTTCGCAGGTAATATCTGCTTGAAGATAATATCGTCCAGTGTGAAGTCGTTCCCATTGGCAATGGTGTTTTGGTTGATAAGTTCCAGGTTCACAGCTGTTGTGCTTGCTCCCGCAGTTGTATTGTAAACAAATTGTTTCCACGAGCAAGTGGCAAGATCCGCAGTGTAGGTTGGCCCTGCTGGAACTCCATTCACATACAGTTGCAGCTGGGATGGACTTACACCAACAACGGTCTGTACCCAATAGCTGAATTCATAGCTGGAGCCTGGAATCACGGGTACTGATTGCGACCAGATTACAACACCTGCCACAGGCGAACCATTGATAATCATTTGCTTTCCTGTAGGTGTGGCGCCTCCAATCGTATGGTCCGGGCAATGTGAAAAATTATGATGCGAAAAATAAGGGTCAGCATCTATTGTGTAGGTGCTTTCGGGCCAGAGGTTTCCATTTGGATAAGATGTTGATGTTCCAGGTGTTACATAAGAGTAACTGCTCCCAATCCCCGTATTCCCTAATTCGAAATCCCCGTTGAAAATCAGGTTTCCTCCCACGTAAACATTTCCTGTCACGGTATAGGTTCCCGACATGGCTGCCGTGGCGTTCGGGATATTCAGGTCTTGGCTGGTTGAATAGAAACTGTTAGGCCCTTGCCAGTAGCGGTTCTGGATATCGGCTCCTATGCTGGTGAGGGCGATGGTAGAACCTTCGCAATAAGTGCCCCCCCCACCTGCAGTTACCAAAGGCGATTTGAATACGATGCCCACCAACGACACGGAGGCTGTTGTGGAGCCTGCGGCTAGTTGGATGGTATTCGTGTAATTCCGTGCTGCCTGCCCCAATTTCAACCTGACATAGATAGGAGTTGCATTTACGGTATAAGTGGTTCCTGTAAGGGTACCCGTGAGGATGATTGGGGTTGACTGGAATCCTGAGTTCTCGTTAAGGGAGATTTCGTAGGTGGTGCTGTCCAACGAAACCTGCAAATTCTGGCTTGACAGTGAAGCTCCACTCACCATAAACGATTGTGTGGATGTTGTCGTTTTGCCTTGTTCATACCCGAATCCAGAAATTGTACTTTTCGAGCTGAATATGGTTGGTGATGCGCTTCCAACCACCGCGCCATAAAGCCCAACAGTTTTCACAACGGCATTTGTAGCGCTTATAGTTATGTTCGATGTCCCATAAGTCCCTACCGACAGCCCACCCGATAACCGGGCATACACCGTAGCATTTACTGACCCGCCCGATTGGGACAATGTCAATGAATTCCCGAACCCGGTTGTGGGCGATGCTGAAATCTGGAAATTGGCCGGTGCTGTTAAACTAATGTTAGATGTCAGGTTAGTGCCGGTTACAACAAAGGATTGTGCTGCCGATGGCCCGCTTCCCAAGGTGTAGCATAATGTTCCCAAATAAGATGGAACAGTGATGATGGTAGGTCCTGCCTCCACGGAACCGTTGCAGGTGACATTCTTTGACAGCCCCGCAGTAGTCGATGCAACAATATTTTCGCTATACGACCCTATCCCTACTCCAATTTTCAATCTGGCATAAATGGTTGTAGAGGCTAGGATACCGCCGCTTTGAATCAATGTTACCGGGGTGGACACATATGTGGAGCCATTTGTCGAAATTTCGAAATCGGCTGGTGGTGTTACAACCACATTGGCAATGAGGTTGCTGCCGCTTACCGTGAATGTCTGCGGGGCAGAAGGTCCGTTCCTGTAGACATAAGTGAACGAGTTGAGCGAACTTACAGATGTCGTGATTAACGGCTGGTCGGCAACCGTACCACTACAGCTCACATTTTTCGATACGGCATCGGCCGAAGTAGCTTCGATATTTTCGGCATCGACCGGGCCAAGGGGGATACCGGCTTTCATCCTGACATAGATGGTCGTTGTCGGGACATTTCCTCCGGTTGCAGGTAGTGTAATCAGGCCGGTTGCCACAAAAGAAGCTCCTGAGGCTGTTGAAATTTCGAAATTCGCCGGGGAAACAACGGTAATATTCCCCACCAAATGTGTCCCGCTGACTGTGAATGTTTGCTCGGCCGATGGTCCATAGCCAACCGGGTACGAGAACCCTGCCAGGGATGAAACCGATGTGGTTATTGTTGGGGTATATACAGTGCCGCTGCAGGAAACATTTTGGGTGGTTGCTCCCGATGTGGACACCGCGATATTTTCAGCATTGTAATTAGCGGCCGGCAAACCGGCTTTCAAGCGCGCATAAATTGTTGTAGTTGCTACAGAACGGTCTACTGGGACAAGCGAAAGGGGTGTGGATTGGAAGTTGCTTCCCGAAGTTAAAGAAATTTCATAATCAGCCGGTGGGGTAACTGTAATATTGCCCACCAAGTTGGAGCCATCGACGGTAAATGATTGTTGCGAAGATGGTCCGTACCCGGCAGTGTAACCAAACCCGGTCAATGGCGAACCCGAAGTGTTCAGTGCTGGAGGCAACACTTTGCGCGCCAAGACAAAATACCGGTTTGAGCCTACCAGATTCGAATTCATCACCCCGCTTACCCCGGCAGTTCCTCCTAAATCAGTATAAACCCCATTCGCAGCAGTGGCATTCCCTCCAATTGAATTCAACGGGGAAATGGTGGTGGGCCTGCTTGCCGAAACCGAGCTGTTGGTGAAATTGCCCGAAGTTGTGAGCGACCAGTACTCAGTGGTACTGAGCAAACTGATGGTTGCATCATAAGTTCCTCCCGGGTTCGAATCGAATGCTTCCACCTGGGCGGTAACAACCCCGGTCCCGGTTGTTGGGTTTACTAATGAAAATGGAAGGTAGGTTGTTCCTTTCCCTACCGGGAAATTATAAGTCGACCCTGAAACCAGGCTTGAAGGTAAAGTCCACCTCACCGGACCCTTTATGAATGAAGTGGCAGAACCTCCTGTTATAGCGGCTACATTTGTATAGGTTACCGACAGGAGGTTCGATGTTGAAGTTTTCAGGATGCCGTTTGCCAGTGTAAGAATGCGGCTTACATTGATGCTTGTAGCAAGGCTTATCGAGTCCGAGCTGTTGATGGCCAGGTTGTAGAACGTGGTGGTTGCGCCACTGACATTTTTCCCCGAACCGGTGAGGTTAACCGTTCCGGTCCCCGCCGTAAAAATACCGTTGTTAATCCAATTCCCACCTATGGAATGGGTATAGTTTCCACTTGTGAAGGTAGTCCCGTTGCCAATATTCACATCGCCCCCAATCGTCAACCCGGTAACTCCGGTAACGGTGGCAGACCCGCTTGTGGTAAAATTCCCGCTGATGGAAGTAGTCCCGGTTTGCAGGGTTTTGGCGCTTGTGCCCGCCAAGGTGAGGTTTGCGTAATTTACCGGGTATACCGTTTGTGTCCCTGCCCGGTTGTAGTTCACAGTGGATCCGGTTCCATTGAGCGTGATGGTGTTTGTTCCGGTAGCGGAAATTGAAAACGGCGTTGCCCCGGCTAACACCAGTGTGGGGGAAGAATTGCCCAAGGTGAATGTTGAAGTATTTGCAGCATTCGCATTGACCGTGGCTATGCTCCCGTTTACGGTGAGTGTTCCACTTGATTGTGTGAAAACCCCGTTCCGCCTCCTGTTGGTACTGGCGAAGTAACTATTTATGGTTAAGTTGTTGCTAATGGTGAGGGCGTTGATGGTTGATGTAAGCCGGTGAGTCCGTGTGGTGTTATTGGTTGTGGGGGCGGTTGCATTTCCCAGGACAAGTGACCCGCAGGTTAGCGTCCCGCTTCCTGTGATGAGTGCAGTTACATTTGCATTTGCGGCATTCCGCAATGTAACCGCATTGGTTACTGCCAGCGTGCAGTTCGGGTTGACAGACACGGTTCCGTTCGTTCCGGCCACAAAAGAGAGGCTCAGGCATTGGGCATTGACGTTCACCGTTACAGTTATCCCTGAATTAATCACTACATCGTCTGCCGAAGTGGGGGCACTTAACCCGCCCCAGGTAGTTGTGCTGTTCCAATTGCCTGCTACCGAAGCGGTTCGGATGGCGGCTTGGAGCTGGTTTGTCCCCGTTAAGGCGAGCAGGAGAACCCCGGCTCCTGCAAGAATTTTATAGTTGGGAGCGGAAATATTTCTGTATTTAACAAAAAAAAGCAGGTTGAAAATGCCGGCTGCCATGTTTTTGCCAAATGCAAAAAGCCCTTTTGGCATGAAACTGCCAAAGGACTTTGTTTGTAGGTTCCTCATTATATTTTCAATATAACATTTCGCCATAATTTATAATAGAGGGAAGGGGGGTTGATACTGTTTGAAAATAGCCCGCAAATATATGGTTATTTTTCCATATAAATTATTTTCGACACACAATTGTAATGATTACGACAGGAGTTTTATAGTTTTTTATAAAATAATGTAAGTTTTATAAACTTACATGTACTGGATGCCTGCGAATGATGCTATTCCGCAAGCTTGTTTTGTATGACGTAATGTGTGAGTTCCACATTGTTTTTCAAGTTCAGTTTCTCAAAAATCCGCACCCTGTAGGTGAACACCGTGCTTATGCTTAACTGGAGTTCCGTGGCTATGTCTTTCACTTTTTTGCCGGAGGCAAGCATTAGCATGATTTCCTGTTCGCGGTTCGAAAGTGTTTCATGGAGCAGTTGCTCCTTGTCGGGCACCAGGTCGAATGCCAATTGTTCGGCTAATGTAGGGCTCAGGTACCGGCCTCTAGAGCTGATTTTGCGGATGGCCACAACCAGTTCTTCGAGTGCTGTGTCCTTGCAAAGATATCCCGATGCGCCGGCTTTCAGTGTGCGCAGGGCAAACTTATCCTCGGGATGGATACTTAACACGAGGATGTGGAGTTGGGGTTTCAATTTTTTTATGTCGCCCAAGAGGTCGAGGCCGTTTCGACCCGGCATGTTCATGTCGAGGAGCATGATATCACAAGGTGTCGACTGGATTTTTTCAAGTGTCTCCACGCCATCCTGGGCTTCGCCCACTACGACTAGGTCGGATTCTTCTTTCAAAATTTTTTTTA
>DATGXD010000283.1:0-3868 GCA_035299105.1 Paludibacter sp.
CGCTCTTTGCGCAATTCCACATACTTGGAATAATTCACATTGTAATCGTAAATTTTCCCCAACGAAATTTCGATGGTTCGCGAAGTCACAGCATCGATGAATGCCTTGTCGTGCGAAATCAGGATTATCGCCCCGTTGGAAGCCATCAGGAAGTTTTCAAGCCACTGGATGGACTCTATGTCAAGATGGTTGGTGGGTTCGTCCAAAAGCAGGACGTCGGGCCGTTGCAAAAGAATCTTGGCAAGTTCAATCCGCATCCGCCAGCCTCCACTGAATTCGTTGCATTGCCTGCCAAAGTCGGCACGGGTGAAGCCTAGCCCTAAAAGCGTTTTTTCAATTTCAGCAAAATAATTACCACTGCCGACGATTTGCAAGTGTTCGCTGGCATGCGAAACCCTGTCGATAAGCTGGTGGTAACTTGCACTATCATAATCGGTTCGCTCGGCCAGTTCGGTGTTCATTTGTTCAATTTCCGCCTGCAGTTCGGTAATATGCTCAAAAGCCTTTTCGGCTTCCTGCATAACCGTTGTACCTACGCTATGAATCATGTGCTGGGGCAGGTAACCGATAGTAAGGTCTTTCGGGACGGTCACCCTGCCACGGGTGGGGGGCTGTTTGCCTGCAAAAATCCGTAAGAGTGTGGTTTTTCCCGCACCATTCTTACCAACCAGGGCTATTTTATCTTTCGGGTTTACTAAAAAGCTTATTTCATCAAAAAGGGGCGAACCGCCAAATTCAACAGTCAACTGTTCTACAGAAATCATATTTTTTTATTTACAAAGAACTCTGTTCGGGAAAGTAAGTATTAAACAACTGGTAATTATATGGTTATATTTTTCTTTCAACGATACGCCATAAAATGTAAGTCAATGCGGATGCAATAAAGAAAGCAACCGAAACCAACAGCAAAATAGGCCAGTTTCTTCCAAAAATACCAAGGGCAATATAGAACAATGAAATGACCATTAACACAAAAGTCACCTGCCTGTGTCCCAAACCGGTCTTTAGAAGCAGATGGTGGATATGGTTCCTGTCGGGATGAAACGGAGACACACCTTTCTTTAATCGGGTCAGGATTACACGCAGCGTATCGAACAAGGGGACAGAAAGCACACAGATGACAACAGCCGGGGCAGCGGTCATGTCGAATGCTTCTTCCAACCGGTTGTAGGCGTTCATCTCGCAAAACTCGAAAACGTACAACGCAATCATGTAACCAAGTAGCAGGGAGCCTGAATCACCCATGAAAATCTTGCTTTTCGTACCAAAAACATTGTATATGAAGAATACCACCAGCGACCCCACCATGGCATAAGCGGAAATGGCAAGATTTATATTGCCAGTCAGCTGGAAATAAATTGCAAAAAACAGGCAATACAGGATTCCAAGACCCGATGCAAGTCCATCAACACCATCAATCAAATTTAAAGCATTGATTGTCAATACAAATACAAAAAATGAAAGCAAATAACTGGTACCCAACGACAATTCGTTGATACCCAGGAAACCGTGTAAGTGCGACAAGCGGACATCGGACACAACTATCAGGAAAAAAGCAGAAGTCACCTCCCCCAATAGTTTCCAGGTGGCTTTGATTTCCACAAGATCATCAACAAAACCCACAATCAGGATGATAAAAACACCGATTATGGTGAATTGAAGTTCACTGATGATTCCATACGAGAACAGGAAAACAGTAAGCAGGAAGGAAGCAAAAATATTGATTCCACCGATATTGGGGATAATCCCTTCGTGCGAGGTTCTTTTGTTAGGCTTTACAACGAAATTATGGGTTTTGGCGATATTAATCACCAAGGGCATGAAACCCAATCCGATTAAAAAAGAGACTAATACCGATAAATAGGGGAACAAATGAACAAAACCAGAAATGTGCTGCATTAATCCTGTTGTTAAAATTAAACATCGAGCCGCTCGTATTGTGAATTCTTACTCAGGAATTCAGGCACTATTTTTTTCATCAATGACACAGTGAGGAAATTCTTGCACAAGAAACTGTACTGTATCAATTCATCAATCTGTGTAGAAATGATTTCATATTCATATTCCTGAACCTTTGCAATCATAATCTTCGGGTTGTGGGTTTCAACAGTTACTTCCTTTTTGTTCAACAGTTCTTCATATAATTTTTCACCCGGCCTCAATCCTGTGTACTCTATTTTTATGTCCACCTCCGGGGTAAAACCGGCCAGGCGTATCATTTTCCTTGCAAGGTTAACTATTTTTACCGGGCTACCCATATCGAAAATGAATATTTCTCCGCCCTCCCCCATTGAACCCGCTTCGAGCACCAGCATGCAGGCTTCGGGTATGGTCATGAAGTACCGGATAATTTCAGGATGCGTAACTGTCACCGGACCACCCTTTTCAATTTGTGCTTTAAAATGGGGAATGACTGAACCATTAGAACCCAGCACATTGCCAAAGCGGGTTGTTATGAATTTAGTATTGTCCGATGATTCGGCCTGTAGCTTTCTATTCAACGACTGCACATATATTTCGGCGATGCGTTTCGAGGCACCCATCACGTTGGTGGGATTCACCGCCTTGTCGGTCGAAATCATGACAAAGCGTTTGACTTTGTACTTCACGGCCAGGTCGGCCAGGATTTTCGTTCCCTGGATGTTCACCTGCACGCTTTCAACCGGGTTGTCCTCTATCAGCGGAACGTGCTTGTATGCCGCAGCATGGTAAATATAATCGGGCCTGAACAACTCAATCAGGTATTCCATGCGTTCCTTGTTCCGGACATCCCCTAAAAACACGCTGAAATTCAACTCGGGATATTGTTCATCCAATTCCAGTTTCAGGATATGCATGGGCGATTCGGCCTGATCCAACAGGACAATCAGTTTGGGATTGTATTTTGTGACCTGCCTCACAATTTCAGAACCAATCGACCCGGCAGCACCCGTGATTAAAATCACCGCACCGTGTAGTTGCTTTGTGATGTTCTCGCTGGAAATCTCGATTTTCGGCCTTTCAAGCAAATCTTCTATTTGGATTGATTTTATTTGGCGGATTGTAGGCATTTCGTTTTTCCAAATGCTCATTGGCGGCGAAGTCAGGATAGAGAGGTGGTTGTTCAAGAATATGTCAAGATCCTTATCGGGGTTAATTTGCTTGAGCTTGGAAGGCGTGACAATTATAGCTTTTGTCTTAGCCATCAGCCTGACTATATTTTTTTCGTTTAAGTGGAACACTTTAAGTCCCATGATAACCCGTTCGGTGGCATTCTTATCGTCATCGATGAATCCGGTGAGCTTATACTTGTTATCGTGAGATGAACGCAGCATTTTAGCTATTCCAATCGCGTCATTCTGTGTTCCATAAATCATGGCCGGTACCACTTGTCCCGAATTCTGCGAAAAATAATCATAAATGGTTTTCGTTCCCAACCGCAGGAAAAACAACAAGAGGAAGGAGAGGATAGCGTAAATTACCAGGGAGGAATAAGTGTAAATATATTCTCCCGCGGCATTTCCAACTACAAGGTTTAACAAAACAAGTACGAGGATATTGGAAGATACGGCCAATAGTAACTTTGAAGCATCCACGTATCCCGAATAACGCAAGACACCCGAATAGGTATGGAATATCCAGAAAAAGACTATTTGCAACGAAATCAAGAGTCCTAATTTGGTGTGAAATAGAAATAACAGATTGCTGTCAAGAACGTGGTAAAACTTCGAGGAAAGATAATTGGCTATATAAAACGAAAACACGCATAAAAAAACATCCACAGCCAACACCGCCCAGCGGGGTATGTATTTCAGGTTTGAAATATGCGAAAACATATCGCTATTTTGTAAAAATCCAAATTTTTCATTTAGTTTCATGCTCATATC
Organism: Paludibacter sp.; assembly: GCA_035299105.1. GTDB lineage: Bacteria > Bacteroidota > Bacteroidia > Bacteroidales > Paludibacteraceae > Paludibacter. Next base: position 3,867 of record DATGXD010000283.1, read on the forward strand.
GG